>JASICF010000385.1 GCA_030044775.1 Candidatus Sulfotelmatobacter sp.
GTCTGCGATTGAACATGACTGGGCGCTTCCAGGTTCGGGCAACGCGCGGCGATCGACTTTGCCGTTTGGCGTCAACGGCAAGGTTTCGAGGAAAAGGAAATCGGCGGGCGTCATGTATTCGGGAAGCTGCTTTTTCACGTAGTCGCGGAGTTCGGCGGCGTTTGTGCCGGCGGCGGTTGGAATCACGTAGGCAGCTAGGGCTTTTGTGCCGCCTGTTTCGCGGGCAATGACTACAGCCTGGGCGACGGCGGGATGCTTTTCAAGAACGCTCTCGATCTCGCCGAGTTCCACGCGGAAGCCTCGAATTTTCACCTGAAAATCGATACGACCGACAAATTCCAGATTGCCATCCGGCAGGCGGCGAACCATGTCGCCAGTCTTGTAGAGGCGAGCGCCGGGATCGCTGGAAAATGGATCCTTCACAAATTTGGCGGCGCTAAGTTCGGGCTGATTCAAGTAGCCACGAGCAACGCCGGCTCCGCCAATGTGCAACTCTCCGGCTGTTCCCGGCGAAACGGGCTGCGAGGATTCATCCAACACATACAGACGAACGTTGGCAATGGCGCGGCCGATGGGAAGATTTTCCGGGAAAGGCTTTTGCGGGTCGGGCTCGTAGGAGGACGCGATCACGCTAGCCTCGGTTGGGCCGTAGGTATTGAACCAGCGGACACGCGCGCCTCCGGCCTTAAGCCATGCCGTATAGGCGGAAGAAGAAGCTTTTTCGCCGCCGACGATCAATAGCCGCAAACTTTCAGGCAGAGTCTGGGCGCTTTCGGCAAGTTCGTGCGTCAGTTCGTGCCAGTAGGCCGTGGGAAGATCCAGGGCGGTGATCTTGTGTTCGGCGATCCAGCGAAGAAACGCAGAGGAGGTCAGGGTAACGTCATCGCCTCGCGGGATGACGCAGCCGCCGGCAAACCATGTCGGGATGATTTCTTCGATCGCGATATCGAAGCTGATGGAGGCGAATTGCAGCATCCGCTCCGACGCCTTGAGCCCATATAAATCTACGGACGCCACGCCGTGATTGACCAGACCCTGATGGGTGAGTTGTACGCCACGCGGCTTGCCGGTCGAACCTGAGGTGTAGATCAGATAGGCGAGATTTTGGGTTGTGATCTCTGTCCGGAAATTCGCGCCACTCTCGTTTTCAACCAGCTTTGGCAGTGACCTGATATCGATAATTTCCGCGCTCGCCGCGCCGATCACGGGGAGCAATGCAGCTTCGGTGACCACAACAGGCGGTTTGCAATCTCCGAGAATGTGGGCAAGCCTTTCACTCGGATAATCGGGATCGAGCGGTACGCAGACTCCGCCAGCCTTGAGCACCCCCAGCAAGCTAACCAAAAGGTCGGCTGAACGCTTGAGGCAGATGGCGACCGGCACTTCCGCTCTTACATTCTTTTTGCGCAGAAAACGGGCGAACTGATTGGCGCGGCGGTTGAGTTCTTCATAGCTGATGCGCCGGGATCCGTCTTCGATGGCGATGGCATCGGGCGTTCTCTCAACCCGATTTTCGATGAGCTGATGAATGCATTTGTCGGCGGGATACGGTTTGGCAGTGTTGTTCCATTTGTCTTCGCCCGACGCTTCGCTGTTTTCCTCAAGCGCCGGCGATTTGGTTGCCGTCCGCGGGCGATCTATCGCAATCCTCAGCGAGGTGAGGCCGCGCAGGCCGAGATTGGTGCGCCAGACCAGCTCCTGCGGCTCGAGACGAAAGCTTGGAAAGCGGCGCAGCAAAGACTCGAAAACAACTTGGCCTTCCAGCCGGGCTAATGGCGCGCCGAAACAGAAGTGCGCGGCGTAGCCGAAAGCCACATGGCGATTATCCTGGCGGGCAATGTCGAAGCTGTCGGGGTCGGGAAAACGCTGCGGATCGCGATTGGCGGCGGCCATCACCGCGATCACGGCCTGGCGCTTGCCGATCCGTTTGCCCCCAAGTTCGCGGTCGTCAGGAGCCATGCGCGCGGTGTGCTGACTTGGACTTTCGAAACGCAGCATCTCTTCAACGGCGGGAGGAATCAGCGACAGATCGTTGCGCAATCTTTGCAGTTGATGAGGATGGCGAAGCAGCGTAAGCACGCCGTTGCCGATCAGGTTGGTGGTGGTTTCCTGTCCGCCTACCATGGTGATGATTACGTTGGCGACGATTTCCTCTTCGCTTAGCCGATCGCCGCCGATTTCGGCGGTAAGGAGCGAGTGAATCAGGCCTTCACGCGGATCGCGAGCGGTTTCACGGACTGCGTCGCGGAAGTAGGCGGTCATTTCCTCCACGGTGCGCAGCATGCTCTGCGCCCGTTCGGGATTGTGCTGGAAGTTGCCCAGCATCTCCGCAAAATTGGCGGACCAGCGTTTGAGTTTGAGCCGGTCGGCCACGGGAACGCCCAGCATTTCGGCGGTAATAATCGATGGCAGCGGCTCACCCAGTTCGGCAATCACATCCATCGAGCCTCGGTGCTCGAGTTCGTCGAGCAAACGGTTCACGATTTCGACAATATGGGAACGCGGAGTGTCGATGCGGGCAGGAGTGAACGCGCGGGAGGCCAGCCCTCGCAGCCGGGTGTGCTGCGCGGCCTCCATGAAAAGCATCTGCTTCACCATCAACTGGGCGATCGGGCCGAGATGCGCCAGGCCCATGGATGCGAGCTGCTGCGCGGTCGGCGTGCGATCGGCGGAGTAGGAGTGCAGGACCTCAACCACATCGGCGTAGCGGGTGACCACCCAGGCGTGCAGAAAAGGATCCCAGTGGACAGGATCTTCTTCACGCAGCTTGCGGAACAGCGGATAGGGATTGGCAAGGACCTTGGGATCGAGCAGATGGTAAAGGCTGAGAGCGGAATCCGCGCCGTCGATGCGAGATTGAGGCTGGATATCCGACGGCACTACTTTCTCCCTGAACCGGCGCCCTGCGGCGAACTCGCGGCGTTGCCATTGCCGACGCCCATTTTCGCAAGAATCAGATTTTCCACTTCAACCGACATTTCTTCCAGCGTGGGATGGTCAAACAGGCTCAGCAAGCTGAGGTCGACATCAAACGATTCCTTGATTTTGGTAATCAGCTGCGTACCCAACAGAGAATGTCCGCCGAGCAGGAAGAAGTTGTCTTTCGTGCCCACCCGCTCGACCTGCAGCAAAGGGGCGAGAATCGCGGCCAGCCGCAGTTCGACCAAAGTCCGCGGCGCGACAAATTCTGTTTCCGGCAAGGGGCGCGATTCCGGCAATCGCGGCAAAACGCGATAATCAATTTTGCCGCTGGCCGTCAGGGGGAGCGATGGCACTGCCCTGAACAGAGAAGGGACCATGTATTCAGGTAGCCCCTTGGCGAGAGCCTCGCGCAGGCCGGAAACCGTAACTTGTGCTTCCGGTTCGAGCACGACGTAGGCGACGAGACGCTTATCGCTGTTATCTTCGCCGAGCTGCATCACAGCGCTCGCCC
>JASICF010000386.1 GCA_030044775.1 Candidatus Sulfotelmatobacter sp.
GGCCCGCAGCGCATCCCTCGAGCCGCGGGAGGGCTTCATTCGTAACGGCACTTATCTCGACGATGAACAGAAGCAGGACCTATACGCCGGATGGCTCCGTCGCCAGCTTTGTGATTCCGATCCCGCCAATCGCCATTACGCTGCGTTCGAAGCCGTGCGCCATGCGGATTTTTTGAACCAGATGCTTTACCTCGACACCAAACTTTTCATGCCGAGCCTCAATCTGAACTACAACGACAAGATGAGTATGGCTTCATCCGTCGAGGTGCGCGTGCCGTTTCTTGATCGCAAACTCGCCGAGTTCGCCGCGTGGAACATTCCTCCCGATCTCAAGCTCAAAGGATTCTTCCGGCCCACCACCAAGCACATTTTTCGCGAAGCCATGCATGACGTGTTGCCTGCCGAAGTTCTGCATCAGCCAAAAGCCGGCTTTGCCGCCCCGGTTGATTACTGGCTTGCTCACGATTTGCGCGAGCTGGTCGACGATCTTCTTTCGGAAACGAGCATCGCAAAGAGAGGTCTGTTTAATCCGGCGCCGATTCGCCGCTTCATCGATGAGCAGCGTCGCGGAAGTAAGGACTGGTCAATGCAGATCTGGCAATTCCTAACCCTTGAACACTGGATGCGAACGTTCATTGATGCTTCTGCCCAGAAGACGGCAGGCGCATTTTGCAATTTCGCGGTGGCGGCTACAGCATGAGAGGGAAGCGGGATAAAGCGCGGCCAGCGGCCAAAGAATCCGCCGGCCCGATGCGCGCGCCGCAGCGTGCCCTTTGGTTAGCGCGGAAGCTTGCCTCCGATGCAATCAGCCGCTCTTTCGCGCAGCGTCATCTTTATTCGCACACAAGAACCAAACACAGCACGGAAGCCACCGTGGACGCCTTGCTGCGCTGGATTCTCAGCGCGCAGCGTGAGGATGGCGGCATTGCTGCCCATTACAGCCTGCTCTCCGGATATTCTTCGTCGTACCCCGAAGTCACCGGCTACCTTATTCCAACGTTGTACGATTACGCTCAACAATGTTCCGATCACGCCCTTAGTCGCAAAGCAATTTCCGCTGCCGAACGCGCCACGGATTGGCTACTCACATTGCAAACGCCGGACGGAGCATTTAACGCTGGACTGCATCCGGGCCCTTCGCATCCCTCGGTTTTTAACACAGGTCAGATTCTGCAGGGCCTTATCCGTGCTCATTCCGAAAGAAACGATTCGGAGATTTACTTCGCTGCCATGCGAGCCGGCGACTGGTTAATCGAAACGCAGCAACCGGATGGCTCCTGGTCTGGAACCAGCGCCTATCAAGGGTCGGCGCACGCTTACTACAGCATGGTCGCGTGGCCACTAGCTTTGCTCTCGCGAGAAACGGGCAATTCCAGCTACCGTCACGCTGCTGAAAAAAATCTCGACTGGGTGCTTTCATGCTTCCAGCAGAATGGATGGATCTCGGGTATCAATCTTCGCGGCCATCCCGATTATCTGCACTTCATCGCCTACGCTCTACAGGGCGCGCTGGAATGCGCTGCCCTCTGCCAAAGAAACGGCGCGATCGATCTCGTCGCGAAGTCGGCTTGGGTTCTTCTACGTCAATTTGAGACGAAGAAATTTCTCTGCGGCGCTTATGACGGCGATTTCAGGAATGGCCGCCGGTTCGCCTGCCTCACTGGCAACGCACAGATGTCCTGCGTGTGGCTGCGCCTTTTTGAACTCACCTCTGACCTGCGTTATTTCAATGCTGCGCTCAAGATGAACGAGATGCTGAAATCGCGAATCGTGATGCAAGGCCGGCGGGAAATTGCCGGCGGAGTAAGCGGTTCCTATCCCATTTGGGGCCGCTACCAACCGCTCCGATACATCAGTTGGGGCGCAAAATTCGCCGCCGATGCTCTTTTGCTCGAGCAGAGGATTAAGCGCTCTTTCAACTTGCCGGCCGAGGAGGCACTCGAGTGCGCATCGTAATCCTCGGCCCCAGCGTGTACAGCGAGACCGCCTGCGCCGCAGCCATGCGTCTTGCCGATATGGGATACGCTCCCGCCGGCGCTCTCTTGCTTTCTACTTTCAATCGCGAGACGCTGCTGCGAAAGCTCGGCCAGTGGGGGGCCAATGGTGTCGCGGGTTATGTCCGCACAAAGATATTTTCGAATAGCCGTTCCAACTTGTTTCGGATACAGAACGAGTATCTGCGACCCTGGCTCGATCGCGGTGACCGCATTTTTAGGAATCTGAAACAAGTTGCTAACGCTTATAGATTTCCCGTAGCAATCACGCGCGACCAGAATTCTCCGCGTGCCATCGCATCTCTCAAAGCCTGGGCCCCGGACCTCATCGTTTTTACCGGCGGCAACATTCTGCGAAAAGAAGTTCTCGCTATTCCGCGCCTCGGCGTCCTCAATATTCACCTCGGCTGGCTTCCGCAGATTCGCGGCATGAGCAGCCCTGAGTGGTCTCTCCTCAGCAGCGCTCCGGTTGGCGTCACCATTCACTTCATGGACTCCGGTATTGATACGGGCGCGATTCTGCAGCAATACGAGTATTCCCGTCTCGCGGATTGCAAATCGCTCGCCGATTTACGTCAGCGCCTGATCGCGTTTGGCCTCGATAAGCTTGGCGATGTCGTTGCGGCGCTTGACCGTGGAACCATGGTAAGCACTCCGCAGCGCAATCAAAACGCCGAAGGCAGCGGCGATAATCAATATTTCGTCATGCACCAGTGGCTGCAAGAGCGGGCTGCGGCAATGTTGGCACGGCGCATCGCCCCGGTATCGGAGACAGTTCATGGGTAGATTCGGAACCGCGTTGCGGGTCGGTCGGACATTCGGCGTGCGCCACGGCATGTTGCGCCTTGGCTATGAACTCGAACGCGGCACCGGCTTGATGGCTCGTCGCATGCGCTCGGTCCAGGGCTGGGACGTGTGGGATCTGAACCGCATTGCTCCTCGCGTCTTCCCAGAGAGCATCTTGCGGGATCGTCGTGAAGGAACCCGCAAGTTTTTCTTTCGCGATGTGCGAACGGTTGGACAATCGGTCAAGCAAATCCTGAGCGGTGATGAGGAGAAATCGATTGTCGCTGGTGCGGAACGAATCCTCGCGGGCAACCTCCCGTTCTTTGGCAATCTTTCTTATGACTGCGGAGTTCCTCCACGCTGGTTCGAAAATCCTGTCACCGGACAAGCGGTTTCGCCGCGGCAGCATTGGACACGAATGCGCTTCGCTTCGCCAGTTTATGACGATCTGAAATTTATTCTCGAACCATCCCGGTTCTTGTTTGTGTATGCCTTGGTCCGCGCTTACGCGCTTACCGCCGATGAATGTTTTCCCGAGACATTCTGGCGCTTTCTCGAAGACTGGGCCGCACAAAGCCCTCCAATGTCTGGTCCTCTCTGGATTTGCGGACAGGAATGTTCTCTGCGCATTCTGGCGTGGTCGTTCGCTCTGCATGGATTTATTCATTCTCCATCTACTACATCCAAACGCGTCGCATTGCTTTTTTCCCTGGTCGCGTCTCACGCATGGCGAACGGCACAGACCATTTCTTATTCCCGCTCGCAGCGCAGCAATCACTTGATCAGCGAGGCCGTCGGTTTGTGGACTGCAGGCACGCTGTATCCGGAACTTAAGGCCGCATCGCGCTGGCAAAATCTCGGCGCTCAGATGCTCCGTGAAGCCGTTGTCGACCAGATCACTCCTGAAGGCGTTTCTCACCAGCACTCATTCAACTACCAGCGGATGATTTTGCACCTGCTGCTCTGGACCTTGCGTCTGGCCGAAATTCATGGCGCGGATCTGCACGAGGATATTCGCTCGCGCGCGGAATCGGCAATCGGCTTTCTGCGCTCCTGGGTCGATCCGGTCAATGGCTCCGCTCCGAACTACGGATCGAACGACGGCAGCCACATTTTTCCGCTTGCGATTGACGACTACCGCGATTACCGTCCCTTACTGCAGCTCGGCTCCGCCGTTCAAAACCGCCCGGCTCTGCCATCCGGAAGTTGCGACGAGCCTGCGCTCTGGTTTGGCTTGAAACCGCGCGCCTCAACCTTTGCGCCCGCTCCGCAATCCTCGCCTGAGGCCGGCTACTTCCGTCTGGGAGGTGAAGATTCATGGGCGTTCATGCGTGCCGGCGACTACCAGCGTCGTCCGTTTCAAGCGGATCAACTGCACGTCGATCTCTGGTGGCGCGGCTTAAACCTCGCCCGCGACGCCGGAACCTATCTTTATAACGGACCTGGACCCTGGAACAATGCCTTTGCCGGTACTGCCGTTCACAACACGGTCACCGTCGATGACCGCGATCAGATGACTCGCGCCGGGCGCTTTCTCTGGCTCGATTGGTCGCAAGCTTCTGGCCGTATCGTCGATCTGGAAAGCTCAACGCACGAAAGGATCTTCGAAGGCGAGCACAACGGCTACAAAAATCTTGGCGTAACTCATCGCCGCCAGGTGCAGCCTCTAGCAGGCATTGGCTGGCTGATAATTGACGAACTAATTGGGAGCGGCGAACACGATGTCCGCCTGCATTGGCTCACGCCAGACTTGTCTTACCACTTTCGCAAATCGCCTTTTGAAGTTGTGTTTGCCCATGGCGAGTCGCAGATTTGCTGGAATTTCTTCGCCAATGTTCCTTCACAAAGCGCCATCGTTCGCGCGGGCAGGCTCATCGAGCGAACTTCCAACTTCGAGATCGGCGATTGCGACAAGGCGCTGCTCGGATACGAGGCTCCAACCTATGGGGATCTCCGTCCGGCAGTATCCCTTCTTTACCAGACTCGGTCACGACTCCCGGTTCGATTCGTGACACTGGTTCGTATGGTGAACGCCGGCGAGTTCAACCTGACCAATCTTGAAACAGCCAAGATGGCACAAACCAGAGTCGAGGAGACAAATCTCGAAATCAGGCCTGTACAGAACAGGGTCCAAACTGCATGAAACAAGTTTTCCAGGACTCCCGCACGGCAGAGATCTCAGTCGTAGACGTTCCCGCGCCCAAACTGCTCGCGGGATGCATTCTGGTTCGCACGGCCACATCCTTGGTCTCTGCTGGTACCGAGCGAGCCTTTTCGGAGTTCGCTGGCAAGAATCTATTTCAAAAAGCGCGCATGCGCCCGGATTTGGTTCGAGAAATCGTCAGCAAAGTCAGTCGCGACGGAATCGCGGCTGCGTTTTCTGCGGTGCGGACCCGTCTCGATCAGCCCAACGTGCTCGGCTACAGCAGCGCCGGGACCGTTGTCGCGATCGGTGAAGGCGTTACCGGTTTCAGCGTTGGCGATCGTGTTGCCTGCGCCGGAGCAGGTCAAGCCGTGCATGCCGAATTCGCTTGCGTCCCGCGCTTGCTCGCCGCTCGCATCCCATCTGAAGCTGTGAGCTTTGAGGAGGCCGCTTTCACCACGCTCGGAGCCGTGGCCCTCCACGGTGTCCGCAACGCCGACGCAAAGCTGGGTGACATTGTCGCCGTCATCGGACTCGGACTGCTCGGGCAATTGACCGTCCAGATTCTGAAAGTCGCCGGCTGCACGGTCATCGGTATGGATATTTCCCGCGATCGCGCAGAACTCGCCTTGCGCTCCGGAGCCGATGCAGCCAGCGCGGATGCTTCTGGATTTCACGATTTATGTATGCAAGCCTCGTCGGGACACGGGGTAGACGCAGTTCTGATCGCCGCGCAAAGTTCCAGCAACGATCCTGTCAATCTCGCCGGCGCAGTGGCCCGCAATCGTGCCCGCGTGGTTGCCGTCGGTTCGGTCGCGATGGATATTCCACGCCGCGAATATTACGGGAAGGAACTCGACTTCCGTATCTCCCGATCCTATGGGCCCGGCCGGTACGATTCCGCTTATGAGCAGAAGGGAATTGACTATCCCATCGGTTATGTCCGCTGGACCGAAACCCGCAACATGGAAGCTTTTTTAAATCTCCTGACCGGCGGCAGGCTCGATCTGCGGCCGCTGATCACGCATCGCTTCCCGATCACACAGGCCGGTTCAGCCTATGAGTTGATAACCGGCGTCACCGGCGAACCTTCATTGGCGGTCATGATCGAATATCCGGCATGCGTAACCAGCGAAAACAGATGCTTTATCGATCTTGCCAGCGCAAAAGAGCCAGCCGCAGGTGACAGCTCGGTGCGCGTTGGCCTCATTGGTGCTGGTAGCTTCGCGCTCAGCACGTTTCTGCCCACGATAAAGCAGGTGGGTGGTGCCGAATTGATTGTTGCCGCTGCCGCGAACGGTTCCCATGCCCGCCACGCAGCAAAGAAATTTGGATTTCGTTCCTGCACAACTGACGAACAGGACGTGATCCGCAATTCCGAAGTCAACACGATCGTTATCGCGACCCGTCACCATTTGCACGCGCCGCAGATCGTCGCCGCTCTGAATGCCGGCAAACACGTTTTCTGCGAAAAACCTCTTTGTCTTAACGAATCCGAACTGGCAGAAATCGCTGCCGCATGTTCCCGCCACAATCGGCTCCTGATGGTCGGTTTCAATCGCCGCTTCGCGCCGTTCGCCATTCGAATGAAAGCGTTTCTTGGCAATGTGCGCGAGCCTCTCGCGCTCCACTACAGGATCAACGCAGGATTTCTGCCCCCGGATCATTGGCTTAATGATCCTCAACAAGGTGGGGGACGAATTACTGGCGAAGTCTGCCATTTCGTCGATCTGCTTTCGTTTCTTGCCGACAGCTTTCCTGTCGAAGTTGAAGCGCGCACGCTCGCGAATTCGGGCCAGTACAGTAATGACAACGTTGTATGCTCGCTGCGTTTTCTGAACGGCTCTCACGCCACGATTACTTATCTCTCAAACGGCGACAAATCGTTTTCGAAGGAGCGAATCGAGATTTTTGGCGGCGGATCGGTTGCCGTGCTCGATGACTTTCGCCGTCTCGAACTGGTTCGCGGCGGAAAGAAGCAGGTCTTTCGCTCGCTTTTGCGCCGGGACAAGGGGCATCGCGGCGAATGGAAGGCTTTTCTTTCGGCGATACAAGGTGGTGGCGCCTCGCCGATTCCGTTCAGCGAGATTGCAACCACAATGCTAAGCACGTTTGCCTTGGAACAATCGCGTTGCCTGGGTCAGCCTGTTACGACCGGGCAGCTCGGCTGGGACCGAGATAGGGCTGACGGGCTCAATCAGGCTTCCTGAAGTGCGTGTGGGTTCATTCTTTACCTTTGGACTTTTGCGATAGATGAAGATTCTATACATCTCGCAATACTTTCCGCCCGAGATGGGCGCGCCCGCCGCGCGCGCGTCGGAGCTTTCGCGGCACTGGGCAAATTCGGGGCACGATGTGACTGTGCTGACCGGTTTTCCCAATCACCCTACCGGCATCGTTGTTCCGGAGTATCGCAGGAGCTTCCGGCGGCTTGTCGCTCGCGAGCGTGTAGGCGCGGTGAACGTGGTCCGAACCTGGCTTCTGCCATTTCCCAATCGCAAGTCGCACGAGCGCATGCTGAACTACGCTTCGTTTAGCATGTCGGCGGCGCTCACAGGTCTCACAATTTCGCCTCCCGATGTCGTCATTGCAACGTCGCCGCAACTGCTCGTCGGACTTTCCGGATGGTGGCTCGCACGCTGCAACCGCGTCCCGTTCATCTTCGAGGTGAGAGATCTCTGGCCCGAATCTCTGGCAGCGGTGGGTATGGGTCACAAAGATTCGTTGCTATACCGGGCGCTCAGCAGAACAGCCGGCTTCTTATACAGCCATGCGCACCGCATTGTTGTCGTTGCACCTGCGTTTGAAGATCACCTCGTTCAACAATGGGGGGTGCCCCGGGAAAAGATCTCGGTGATCGTGAACGGGGTTGAAACCGAATTATTTATTCCCGGCAAAGAAACCAATCTGCGAAATGCACTGCACCTTGAGAATAAATTTGTGGTCTCTTATATCGGCACGATGGGCGTCGCACAAGGATTAGAAACGATCATCGACACTGCCTCGATTCTGCAAGTGGCTGATCCTCAGATCGTTTTTCTGCTCATCGGTGAAGGGGCTGACAAGGCACGGTTGGTCGCTCAGGCGCGCGAACGCCGCCTGGCTAATCTCCAATTTCTCGATCAGCAGCCCCGAGAAACAATTCCCGCCTACATCCGCGCCTCGGATGTGTGTCTGGTTCCGCTCAAGAAGAATGAATTGTTCAAGACCGTAATCCCTTCCAAAATGTTGGAATTCATGTCCTGCGCGCGGCCTTTAATCCTGGGAGTTGAGGGACAGGCTCGTGCCATTCTCGAAGAAGCCAGAGCTGGAATTTCGATCGAACCCGGGAATGCAAATGCGCTCGCCAATGCCATCCGCTACGTCGCGGCGAATCGCGAAGCCGCTCAGGAAATGGGTGAGAATGGCAGGAACTATGTAATTCGAAAATTCTCCCGCGACCGGACCGCGGAGAAATACATTCGGGTGCTCGAAGAGTTGCTCGCACTGCCAGAAACTGGCATCGCCGGCGTTGCCGCCTAAAGCAGTTAGCCTGGAGTCGAATGCTAACTCCTACGGATGCGCCGCAATAATTGCGATTCCAGTCGTCGCCGTCACCACCGCCTGCAAACCCTGACTCGCCGCAACCCGCGCCCCGCTCAGCGGAATAAAAAGAATGTCGTCCGCTTGCAGGGTGATGTCGGGCGCTTTCGCCTCGAGCATCTTTTTCAGCGGAACCTTGGTTTCAGTCATGCCCGCCGGCCCCTTGCGGATGATCCGCGCGGCGCTCATCTTCGCGGTGTGATTTGTGCCGCCCGCCAGAGCGATCGCCTGAAGCACCGTGAGGCTGCCATTATCCACAAGCAAGCCTGTCGGATGCCCCACATCTCCCACGACATAGATGATCGGCGCCCGCGGCACAGTAATGGTGTCGCCGGGAAAAACGCTGACGTTATCCTTCAAATTGTCGGCCAGATTCCTGGGCAGGTCCACCGTAATCGTCGCCCCGCGGCCGTGGTCTCGTGTGACGCTGATTCTCCGCCCTGCGGCTGCTGTGAAGCCGCCGGCGGCTGAAATGAAGTCATACAGCCTTCGATCGCCGAGCGCGGGATAGATTCCCGGCTTTGCGACCTCACCGAGAATGGTCACGCCCTGGGAACTCGACTCATCGATCGTAATCGTTACATGGGCGTTGTGTACAAAGCCGCCATCCTCTAATCGCTTTTCGATGAGCATCTGCGCCTGATCGACGGTCAAATCGGCGACGCGCACATAGTCGATCAGCGGAAGATAAACTTCTCCCGAATTTCCCACTCTCGCCTTGGTCGAGAGCTCGGGCACGTTGTAAACGCTGAGTTCAATCAAATCTCCCGGCGCAAGCTTTATGGATGAAGCATCCGCGCCGTTCGGTTCTATTGCGTCCTGAGCAATGGAATCGTGCGAGCCGCTTCTCGCGGGTATTGCACCGCTTCTGCTGCCAACGGACTCCGGAACCGCGACATCGGATACGGGTTGCGCTGCAGGCAGCTTTCCGGCGGCTTCCGCGGGCGATTGGCCGGCATCCTGTGCCCGCAGCTCAAATGACGCGCCGCACGTCAGGGCGAAAAGAATCGCAAACAGACTGCCGCTACTGACAAAACGGAATCTGCGAAGCTGCATCAAGCCTCTGGTCATGCTTGGAATGGCTGAAGTCTAGCACCAAACCGTGGATAATTTACGGCTCACCCGCGGAGAGGAATCCAGGAACGCACTACCAGTCGCAACGCGACTGCGGCAATATTTAGCTAGCGATTGAAGTGCGGTTTGTGACTCACAAGGGGGCTGGTTGACGGTAGCGTTTTTCGGGATTTTCTTTCTCTCGCTGCTGTTGGCATTTGTATTCACCCGCTCCGTGCGGGATTTTGCTTCCCGCCACGGCTGGGTGGCAACTCCTTCTCAACAGCGTCATTTGCATTCCACGGCCTTGCCGCGTCTGGGTGGCGTCGCGATTTTTGTCTCGTTTTCGCTGAGTTTGTTGGCTGCGGCAA
>JASICF010000387.1 GCA_030044775.1 Candidatus Sulfotelmatobacter sp.
TTTCGGCTGCCCGATCTCAGCGAGGTCGCGCGCGCCAAAGATCTGAACGAACTCGAACAGCAGCTGCAAACCGTTCCCGCCGAGAGCCTTACTTATCACGCGCAGCGCAATCACTTTTCTCACTGGCTGATGGCCCGAACCGAATTTGCCCTCGCCGCCAAGTTGCGCCCGCGCAAGGTTTCTGACTTCACCGGCCCCGAACATCTGCGCAGCGATTTGATCAACTCGATCAACGACTATCGCCGCGAGCAGAGCGAGCTTGTCATCGGCGATTTCAACGCCGAAACATTCAAACCCTCCCCATCGCACTTTCTCCGCATCGGCGCCGGCTCGCTCGGCGGCAAAGCGCGCGGCCTTGCCTTTATTCGTCACTTGCTGCGCAAAAGCCGCATCACACGCCGTTTTCCCGGCGTTCACATTTCCGTGCCGCCGGCGCTGGTTCTGGCCAGCGACGCTTTTGACCAATTCATGGGCGAAAACAACCTGCTCGATTTCGCCTTGCAATGCGAAGACGATCAGGAAATTCTGCACAAATTTCTCGCTGCGTCGCTCCCGAACAGGCTGCAGGAAGACCTGCAGGTTTTTCTGACCGAGGTCGGATATCCGTTGGCCGTTCGCTCTTCCTCGCTGCTTGAAGATTCGCAATACCAGCCCTTTACCGGCGTGTACGAAACTTTCATGCTCGCCAATCAATCGAGCGACATCGGGCAGCGCCTGGGCGAGTTGGTCGACGCCATCAAACGGGTCTACGCCTCCACTTTCAGCCGGCATGCGAAAGCCTACGTGCGGGCCACGCCCTATCGACTGGAAGAAGAAAAGATGGCGGTAATTGTGCAGGAACTGGTCGGCGCGCCCCACGGATCGAGGTTCTATCCGGATTTCTCCGGCGTGGTTCGCTCGCACAATTTCTATCCAGTTCCGCCGATGACCTTCGCCGATGGAATCGCCGCAGTCGCGCTGGGCCTGGGACGGGCGGTGGTCGATGGCGGCAAGTGCCTGACGTTCTGCCCGCGCTATCCGCAGAACCTGCTGCAATTCTCCTCGGTCGAAGACATTCTCAATAACACGCAAACCGAATTCTGGGCTCTTTCGCTTAACGGAATCTCCGAGGGTCGTCCCGGCCGTCTGCATGAGGCGCGCTTTGCTCTCGATGCCGCGGAAGCAGATGGCACGCTGCTTCCCGTCGCTTCCACTTATTCCGATGACAACCACGCCGTCTACGACGGCATGAGCCGTCCTGGAGTGCGCATCGTCAGCTTCGCGCCCATGCTGAAGCACAATTTGTTTCCGCTGCCAGCCATCCTTGAGACTCTGGTCAAGGCAGGAGAAGACGCTCTCGGCATTCCGGTCGAAATCGAATTTGCCGTTTGCCTGCCGAGTCGACCGGGCGAGCTCGCCGAGTTTGGTTTTTTGCAGGTTCGTCCGCTCACGCTCTCGCGCGATCATCAGGATCTTTCGGTGACAACGGTTGACCGCAGCCGGCTCCTTTGCCAATCCAACAAAGTTCTGGGCAATGGACGGATTGAAAATTTGTGCGACGTTGTAGTCGTTGATTCGCAACGCTTCGAACGCAGCCGCAGCCAGGAGGTGGCCAGAACTGTTGCCTGCTTCAACAGCCAGTTCAACTCGGAAAACCGCCCGTATCTGTTGATTGGCGTCGGCCGTTGGGGATCGAATGATCCCTGGCTGGGAATCCCAGTTGAGTGGGACGAAATCTCAGGCGCTCGCGTGATCGTCGAATCCGGTTTCCGCGACTTTCGCGTCACCCCATCGCAGGGCAGCCACTTCTTTCAGAATCTCACCGCGTTCCAGGTCGGATATTTTACGGTGAATCCCGATGCCAGCGAGGGGTCGATTGATTGGGAGTGGCTGAACGAGCAACCTGCGACGGACGAAAATGGCTGCGTCCGGCACCTTCGTTTCGCCACGCCGCTGCGCGTCGTGATGAACAGCCGCACCAGTCAGGGAATTATCCTCAAGCCGGAAACTCCCGCCTGATGATTCCGCGCGCACTCGCGAAAGCAAGCCCGCGCAGCATCTCCGATTCCTCTGGGTTCCCCATCTATGGAAGGGGTCGAGCTTGCCCCGCTTCTTTTTTGGCCATAAATTTCCGGCGCACATCGGGCCAAAATTCTTTTATCACGATCGTGATCGTGTCATAGCCCACCTGTGTTCCCCAAACGCTTAGGGTATTCGGCAGGGTGCGGTCGGAAGCCTGGTGGCCATACGTAACCGCGCCGGTCGCGGGATTATAGTGGGTTGTGACGAATCCCCGTGGATGATAAGTATTCGTGGAAATTCCCGCGGCGAGTGCGCTGCCAAGGATTTCGGAATAGTTGAACTGCGAGCGCCCGGAATCGGTGCGCGTCACAAAAATCCGGCTGATGGCATAGCCGGCGCGGTGCTTAAACCCGCCCTCGCTTGTCTGAAAAAATCGTGGGTCTTGACGCAGGATCGATGGAAAGACTGCTCCCACCATAAAGTTTTCGATGGTTCCATCCGCAAATGCCGCCGCGTAGCGCTTTCCATAGCCCTCCGCCCCCTGGCCGTAACCTGGCTCGCTGTTTTCCGCCTGGCTCAGCCCCGCGACAAATCCGTACCAGGGGTATTGCACGTAGTCGAACGCTCCACGAGCCACGGCCCTGAATTTCTGCCCCGTCGTGAGCGGTGGCACGTTGCCCGCATTTTCCAGCGTCAGAAAGTTCGGCAGAGCCATGAAAAGCCGGTCGTTCGAAGTTCCGCTGGTCGGTTTCTGCGGAGTCTGGGCAGTTGACTGCTGAAGGGCCCCGCCACTCGGATCGGGGTCGTTTTCTTTTTTCTGCGGAGTCTGTTGATTCGTGGATGCCGTTGAATTGGCCGGCGCAGTCTGCTGCGCGGCCGCCGCGTCAGAAGAATTGCCCGGCGCCGAACCGTTTGTGCCAGCGGGACTCTGCTGCGCCCATGAAAACGTTGCACTGCTCAATAAGAGAGCCGATGCCAACGTCACTGCCGCAAATCGTATAAACAAGCATTTCTCCTGAACTCGTAATAACGTTGATGCCGCTGCCGAGTTCAACCTTCCTGAATATCGTTTGCACCGCGGTTCTCTCGAAGCGGCGAAATGACTACAACCCCAAATCTCGACGATCCACTCGGCAACTTTTTCGTCTCACCGATGCCGGTGCGGTGCGGCTTCAGCGGGTAGTCGAAGCTATTCTGAGTAGCAACTCTCCCTTCGCCGATCTGTCCGAGAGTGATGACAACAATGTCTGCTGCGCCTGGCCCGGAGTCGCAAGAGGGGCCATTGGCAGGACCATAAGCGGCCCCGTCGCGAACCTCGTCAAAAAATCTCTCTTCCCATGCAACCCAAAGTCGCCGCAAGGAGGGACGTCTTCCAATTCTATCAGTCAGATTCTCACCGCACGGCGACGGTTGTGTTTTTACAAGGATTTACATTTGCCTCTTAAGGCACCAGCCCGGACAAAGGCAAGCGGCCCGGTTGTGTGGGCCGCTTTTGCCGTTTGTTTTTCGTTTAGAAATGGAAGCCAACTTCCGCCGTGAGGGCGCGCGGTGTTACGTAGTGCGTGCCGCTGAAGGTCGAAAGGAAGTTATAAAGCGCGTATTCGTTCGCAAGGTTGATAACCGTCAGCTGTGCGCTCCACTTGTACTTGTCGCCGTGAAAGAGGTTGTCATCTCCCACTGAGAGATCGAACAAATCTCGGGGCCGGATGCGCGGCGGATCGTGATCATCGTTTTCCTTGCCCGGAGCCGGGACATCGATGAGCGTCGAACCAAACTGAGAGGCCGCGCAATTGTAGGGCAAAGACCGCGTGGGAGTCGCATGGACTCCATTGCAGGTGAACCCTGCCTGGAACTCCTGATCGGCGGAAAGGGGCACCGCGCCCACATTGGCCGCGACCATGCTGACATTGGGCACACCACCGATGAAAGTCGATCCCGGACAATCGTTATATGGGGTATTTACGCCGAAGCACGGCGAAGCGCCTGCGACCAGGCCGCTGTCGTAGCGCCAGTTGAAACCGAACCATGGTCCGCGCTGCCATGGCTGATATTGCAAATGCGTCGTCTGATTGAATTTTTCGTCATGATCGATGCGGAAGGGAAGACCTGCGGAGTTCGCGACGGTCGCGCCCGCGCCCCCGATCTGCGGCTGGAAAAAGCGGGCCGCCACGCTTGAGACGACCACCAGCGCCGAAAACCCGTGAATCTCGGGCACGCTCAAGCGTCCCGCGTATCCGGGGATTTTCGCCTTGCGCCACTCGATCGGAAAAGTAATCGGCGTATTGCCCAGCACACTGAAATCAAAGCCGTTCTGTGTGTACTTAGTGATCCACTCGCCGGAGAAAACCAAGTACCGGCTTAGGGCTTGCTCGAATCCGGCATGGAACTCGTTGCGATAACCCGGGCTCAATGGCGCGCTCACGCCGGGTGTGCACAGAAGAAGCGGCGCCAAAACGTTATTGGCGCAACCGATGCTCGAAAGCACCAGGTTTTCATTGAACGGCGTCTCCAGCGTGCGGGCGTAAGAAGAACGCAGAATTGTGTTCGTCTTCTTTATGTTGTAAGCGCCGCCCACTCGGGGCTCGGCCTGCCGCGCCATCGTAAGCCCGTTGTACAAATCGCCGCGCATGCCAAGGTTGAACGACCAGCTTCCCTTGGTGATGTTGTCTTCCACATAGAGCGCAAGCTCCTTCACGTCGGTGTGGCCATGAAATGCGTAGTAGCTTCCGCCCCGCGTCAAATCGTACGGAAATAAAGCCGGATTGAAATTCGGGTACTGCGCTGTATCCGGCGCGTTAGGATTGGCTTTGATATTCGGCTCATAAATACCTGCGCATTGTCCGGGGTTGGTTACCCCTTTGGCCGGCGCGGCAACGTACATACCCTGATCTGCCGAAAAAGTGATGCATGGCGAGTTGAAGGTCGGATCGACGATGCCCAGACTGTCGTTCTCATTGACGAAGGTTTGCCCGTAATTGACACCCGCCTTTACGTTATGCGCTCCCTTTACATAAGAAATCGAGGAGTGCGCACCGGCGTTGGTCAGGGTCCGGAACTGTCCCACAGATTGTCTTTGCAGACTTGGCGGGCCAAGATCGGCAAAGGGATCGTTGCTCGGATAGTAGTTATACCCGTCGTGGCGTACGTATGTGCCCAGGGTGAATACCGAATGCGTGTTGATCAGCCGCGTCCAGGACGGAGCAAGGTTGAACGTTCCAATCTTCGACCTCTGATCGGTTGGCCCAACGGCAACTCCGTTTGGGGCGATGCCTCCGTAATTATTCACATCCTGCGCATCGACTCCATTCAGCCCGCTCCACGGAGTTGCGTTTTGCGCATCGAACGAATTTGGCGTTTGAAACCAGCTCCGGCTGTAACCAAAATTCAAGTGAAGCGAGTCTGGACCAGAGACCTGTACGTCCACGCGGTCGAAAAAGTTTTCCTCGTTGCCTTTATCGTGCATCACGGTAAATTCGGGAGGGTCGAGAAACCGCCCGCTATTCAAGGCGTTCGCCGAGATGAAATTCCCCCAGTTCTTGTGCCCGTAAGCAAGTTCAGCGCTCAAGTTTGAGCTGCCAAAGGCGCCGTACGATGTTGTCACACTGCCGCTTGGCGGGTTCACACCCTGGCCGGATCGCGTGGTGGCGACAATCACAACGCTGGTCTTATCTCCAAATTCCGCGGGCGGAGCGCCGGAAATTACTTCCATCGATTGCAGGGCATCAGCCGGAACCTGATTGGAGAATACCTTGCTCATCTGGTCGGTCATCTGCTGCCCGTCCAGCGAGACGGAATTCTCCGCGTGGTCCCCCAGTCCGTGAAGCTGGCCGTTCGAGTCGGCGGCAATCCCCGGCGTCGTGTTGGTTACGATCGCGCTCAGCGCGGAGGATTGGCTTTCCAACGGCACCTCGGCGATCTGGTTCTGATCGACGTCGGTATGAAACGTGGGGTCGTTTTCAACCAGATCACCACCCGCTTCAACCGTCACGGTTGTCTTCGAAGTGGAAACCTGCAGGGTGATCTTCACATTGATCGGCACTACCGACCGCACATCCACGTCCTGGGCTTGCTTGGCAAACCCGGTTGCGGTGACCGTCATGTGATATGGGTTGAAAGGTACGTTGGGGATGCTGAAACTTCCCATGGCATCCGCTTTGGTGGATTGATCGAAGTGGCTGACCGGATTGTGGATCTCGACTGTAGCGTCGGGAACGACTGCGCCAGTCGGGTCGGTTACGGTGCCATTGATCGAACCCGAAGTCCCGGTGGCCTGAGAATACCCAAATCCCGCCAGCAGGGAAACCGCAGCCAAACTGAATATGAAGAACCGCCATCGGTTAAAACTAGGCATGAATCCTCCTGAAAATCTCGAATGAATGGAGAACAGAGATTGCCGGCATTTCTGCCGGAGTTACATCGCTCTCAGACATCCTTAAAGTTCAGGAGGGCCGCGAATTCCCAGTTCGAAAATCCCGGGCTGCGCCTTTGCGGTGATTTCTTCTTCGGAAAGCACGCCGATGGTAGCAAACACCGGCGTCAACTGATGCGCGCTGCACACGGGAACCGTGCTATGCGCGACCATGCAGATCGAACATGAGGCCGCTTCCGTCTGATTAGCATGGCTATGAGTCGACTCTGCCATTGCCGCCCACAACATCAGCGACAGGCACAGCCATGCCAGCCATCGACTACGGAAGCGCATCGTCTTTCCCGCTTTCGGCTAGATTCCCCTTAGCGTATAACGGTTGCAATATATAAGGCAATCGTCCGGCAAGTTACTATAGGTATGCATCACCCTGTTGTCATCGAACGCACCAGCGAGGAAATATGGCAGAACCTACCTACGAAGAGCTCAAAGCCCGCTTATCGCAGTTGGAAAAAGAAGTCGAGATCAAGAAACGCACTGGAGACTTGATCTTTAAAGTCGGAGAGAAAGGCGGCGTGAGCGTTTATGGTCTCGGCCGTTTCCCGGTTACCCTTTACTACGAGCAGTGGAATCGCCTGCTCGGCGCAGGAGAAGATCTCAAGAAGTTCCTGGAAGAAAACAAATCCAGGCTCAAGCTCAAAGATCAGGGGTAAGGCCTGAGATCACGCGGCGCGGATGCCGTTTTTTGACGGGTCGTCTACCCGTTACTACAGAATGCACAAAATTCGCCGTGGGCCGGCCATCCGGTTGATATAATTAAACAACCGTGCCCAAATATTCCATCGTAGTACCGCTGCACAATGAGCAGGAGAATGTCACCGACCTGTACGACCGCCTGAAAGTTGTGATGGAGGCGGCGGGCGAAAGTTTCGAGATCGTCCTGGTTGACGATGGTTCCCGCGATCACACCTTCGCGATGCTACGCGAAATCGCGGCTGTCGACAGCCGCGTAACCGTTGTAAAGCTTCGCCGCAATTTCGGCCAGACTGCCGGATTGGCCGCCGGTTTCGATCACGCGCGCGGCGAATACATCATCGCGATGGATGGCGATCTGCAGCACGATCCCTCCGATATTCCTCTGTTCCTCGAGAAAATTGCCGCAGGATATGACATCGTCAGCGGATGGCGCAAAGTCCGTATCGATAACTTCTGGATGCGCCGTATTCCTTCACGCATCGCCAACTGGCTGATGGCCAAGTTGAGCGGAGTGGACATTCACGATTTCGGGACTACGTTTAAAGCCTATCGTCGCGAAATTCTCGAGCAGGTGCCGCTCTATGGCGAGTTGCACCGCTTCATTCCCGCGCTTGCTTCATGGTATGGCGCTTCCATCTGCGAAGTGCCGATTCGCAACGTGAATCGCGAGCGTGGCGCGTCGCATTACGGCATCTCGCGCACGTTCCGTGTTTTTTTCGATCTCATCACCATCCGCTTTCTACTTCGTTATCTTTCCCGCCCTCTGCACTTCTTCGGGACCTTCGGGATGGTCTGCATCAGCGGCGGTAGCGCGGTAGTGGCATGGCTGGGAGTGGAAAAATTTCTGCGCGGCGTTCACGTCATGTCGACCCACGGGCCCATGATGATGCTTGCGCTTGGTCTGCTTCTCGGCGGCTTGAACCTGCTCGCCATCGGATTGCTCGGGGAGATGCAGGTCCGTCATTACCACGAGCCGCGCCAGCGCGCGCCGTATTCCGTCGATCGCATTCTTCGCGCCCAGAGCGAAGAGCACAGTGTCTCAGAATAATCTGGAAATCACTCGGTGCGCTGCAGCGCTTCCGCGAACAGAGTCTGCACATCGGCGAATCGCGTCGCCGGATCGTTGTTGTAATCCATCAAGCGATGTTTGTAAGGTTTGTTCGCCGCCCGCTCATCAACAATTTTCCGCACGACCTGGAGCGCCGGCCTTCGATGATGGAATCCGCCGGTTACCTCGATGGTAGCCTTCTCCATCGCGCAATAGATGCTCCATTTCGTTTCGGTTGGGCTGCACTCCCGTGAATCCGAGCGGTTCCACACCGCCTCAGAAGAAAGAATCGCGGCGGCCCGTTTTAAGATTTCGTGATCGAGATCAGAAGGCGGGACTTCATTGCCAAAGTCAACCTCGAACTGCAGCGCCCTGGTGGAGATTGTCGATCGATAGATAGGGAACCAACCGTCGTCCTGGCTTCTCAGAATGCCCTTGCCATCGGAATAGACCTCGATCTCAATCGGCACCGCGCCGTCGGACCACGCGATCTCGCCTGCCCACACGCTGCTGGGCTCGTAATCTTTGCGCCACCTTCCCGTCGTAATCGCCTTCGAACTATGAATGGTAAGCGCCGGATTTTCCTCGTCCATCCGACCGCAAGAGCCCTTCCACGCGGCTCCGTTCGGTTCAAATTTGCATACATGCACCTTTGTTGCCGGACCATTCGGAGTCGCTACTGCAGTCTGCAGCAGCATGAGCACCAATGGGATAATAACCATGAACGTGACCCGCTTTGGCTGTCGGTTCCGACGACGTTTCTTTGCTACTTCAGATATTGCTTCCTCACATCGTCCGGAACATTCGGCTCCGGCGGGAAGTCCTGCGACCACCCTTTGAACAAACTCGTCGTTACTTCCGACCTTTTCGTCCCGTCGTGTAGCGCGATCGTGTGGGTATGGCCCTCGGTATAGCCCTGCCACAACGAAACCCCCGCATACGCGCCATCTTTGCGCAAAACGTAATACACCATATCGACGAAGCGCAGCTTGCTCATGTCTCCGTTGTAGGTGTGAGCCACGCGCTTCAGCGCGTCCATCCCGGCTTCGTGCGGCGACATCCCGTGCCGCATGTTCTCCACGATCGTGTGCGCGCCCGCAACTTTGATATTTTCTTCGCCGCTGCCGGTCGCGCCGGCGGAGCCCACGTCCTGATCGGTGTAGCAGCCCGCGCCGAGAATCGGCGAATCACCCAGCCGGCCGGGAAGTTTGAAGGCCAATCCGCTCGTCGTCGTACAGCCGGAGATTTCGCCTTTTTCATTTAGCGCAGAGCAATGAATCGTGCCGGTCGGAGGAAATAAGACTTTTCGCACCGCTTCCATTCGGCGCTCGGGTTCAATGCCAAGCTCGGCAGCGCGGGCCTGCAAATGTTGAATGTGTTCTTTCCAGAGTTCCGCTTGCGGCTTCGCCGGAGTTTCCGGCGCTTGCCAGTGCGGATCGGCCAGGCCCGGTCCCCACCAGTCTTCGTTCGAGTGGAATTCCTTCCACAGCAGCCAGATTTTCCGCGAATGATCGGTCAGAAGATTCTCGCGCGGGAACCCTACGTCAACCGCGAAACGCTCAGCTCCGTCGGCGACCAGCATCACATGCCCGGTATGCTCGAACACCGCTTTCGAAACCAGCGACACATTCTTGATGTTGCGTACCCCGCCGACCGAACCCGCCCGCCGCGTGGGCCCGTGCATGCAGCAGGCATCAAGTTCCACCACGCCTTCTTCGTTCGGCAAACCGCCCAGTCCCACGCTGGTATCGTTGGGATCGTTCTCCGGTCCTTGCACCACGCGCAACGCAGCATCGAGCGTGTCTCCGCCGCCTTTCAGAAAAGCAAATGCGTCATCGAGATAGTTGAACCCGTTGTGGGCGCAGACGATGATCGGCCGCTTGTACGATCCGCCCGATCCTTCGCGATCCTGCTTAGGATCGGGTTTCGCCTCGGCGAGCGCCGGGGTTTTCATTCCCGCGGCGAGCGCCCCGGCAACGCTGGTTCTTACGAAATCACGGCGTGAAAATGTCATGAATCCTCCCGCTGGTTGGAAAGCGGGAGAATATCACGCAAAGGGCTTGAGTTTCACGCCGCAGGTAAGGTAGTGGCTGAATGCGAGAGGATTCGGCCACCATCGCCCGATCTGCGTCCCCTCAGGCTGCTATCGAGT
>JASICF010000388.1 GCA_030044775.1 Candidatus Sulfotelmatobacter sp.
AGATTCCACTTGCGGGCTAGAATTTCTCCCGTTTGGCAATGAGTGAAGCCAAGCTGCGAGTACTCGACGTCTCCCATGAACAGGCCTTCCTGGCTGGCTTTCTCAATCGCTGCCGCGGTCTGCTCGGAAAACAGAACGAGATTCACAATATATCCAAGATCGTGTAACAATCCGCCGAGATAGGCTTTTTCGGGATCTCCGAAGCCTACGGCGCGAGCCAGCTTGCGCGCCATAATCGCGCTGGCCAGCGAATGCTGCCAGAAAACGACCGGATCGAGAGCCTTTTCGAACTTTGGCACGATCCGCATCAGGCCGCAGGAAATGGCAATGTCGGCGATTCGAGCCAGACCCAAGGTGCGCACCGCGCCTCGCAAGGAATCGGTTGCCGGCCCGCGACCGAACAAGGGAGAGTTTGCCATTCGCAAACATTGCGCGGCCAGCGATTCATCGCGCGAGATCAATTCCGCGAGCTGCAGCAGATTAACCTGGTCAGCAGGTTGGTTCAGTTCGTCCATCAATTCCCGCAGGATGGCGGACATGGCTGGGATTGACGCCAGCAGGTCATCTTTGCCATTTAAGGCGCGCATCAGCGCGCGATTTGCCGCGGCTGGCTCGCTGAAGTGTTTGGTTTCCGTAGACTCGCCCATATATTCGACACGGCATCGCGCAAGCGTGAGAAGGGGGACATTGCGGCGAAGCAGCTTGAGACTAATGCAGGGTCCAGGAAACTGATGCGGCGGCGATCACTCAAGACAAACTTTGGTGAGATAACCAGTGCAAAATTGGGACGGAAGGTTTCAGATGGGCAACGACAAGCGCTCCCTTACGAACGCGTGCGGCTGTACCACTTATGTAGCTGGTTTCGCCGCTACCGCTGCCACATAAGCTCGCTTCTCGGCGGAGGAAGTAATCACCTTCATTTGTTGCCAGTCATAAGGAAATTCTCTTCCACAATCGAGGCAGGCGACATAAGTGCCGGTTAAGGCCGCCGCTTGCGGACGCCGGGAGCCACGCACGGTAACTGGGAAACTGTAGCGGGAGTGCTTGCAGCCAAAAACCAGATCAATCAGCTTTGCAACCATCGAGCACCTTCCACGGCTGGGTTCTTACTTAGGGTCCTTTGCAGCGCCTGCCCTGAATTACCGAGCCTACGCTACACTCAATACCTTAGATTCCGGCGAACGCCAAAGGGTTTCGAGCAATCGGTGCAGCCAGTGGCAAGCGCGATTCCTAAAGCGGGAAGCCCTTCTCCAGAAGGCATTTACCGTGAAGCAGGCAAAAAGTTGCAGTCAGGGTTGCTAGAAAGGAAGTGGAAGGCAAATGACCAAACGGACTAGTCGTTTGGGCGATTCTTCGGGCCTATGAAAGGTTTAAGGCCTTCCGGATGGTACCGCGCTGCTTCTGAATTTTTTCCTGCAGGAGGGTCATGCTGTATATGAGTTGCTCGGGCCGCGGCGGGCAACCGGGAACATAAATATCGACAGGGATTACCTGGTTCACACTTTGCACGAGCGCGTAATTGTTAAACACTCCGCCGGAGGTCGCGCAAGCTCCCATGGAAATCACCCATTTCGGTTCCGGCATTTGTTCCCATAATTGCCGAATGACGGGAGCCATTTTGTTCGAGACGCGTCCGGCAATAATCATCAGGTCGCTCTGCCGCGGCGACGGGCGAAAAACTTCCGCTCCGAATCGCGCAATATCAAAGCGCGATGCGCCCATCGACATCATCTCAATCGCGCAACAAGCCAAACCAAATGTCATTGGCCAGATCGAACCCTTCCGCATCCAGTTCACAGCGGAATCGAGCGTGGTGAGAATGACTCCTTCCGGCGTAGGATTGCCGAAGGTCAGATCTTTCACGACCTTCTTGCCGTCGTGCACATCGACGTAGGGGCCGAAATTTAACTCGTGGGCCATACTTCGATTCTATCGTAGATTGGGGGAACAGTTAGCGTTCGGGGCTCACGGCGCGCAAAACAGCTTTTTCAGCAGATTCGGGAATCCGTACAGTCACAAAATATTCTTCGGGATAGAGATAGTCTTCGCAGGACTCATCGACGACTCGAATCTGCCGGAGTTCGGCTCCGGTTTTATCGGCCAGAACCTCGTAAACTTTTCCGCGTTCTAAAGCGGCCGCGTAACCCTTGTTCTTGACGCACAGTGCAAATTGCCGTTCGGATCGCTTCATTGAATTTCGTAGATACGCTTGATTTTTAATTCCTGAGTTCCTACCCCATGCGCTTCGTACTAGTGTAGTTCCGCATGGCAAATCGTACCATCGCTAAGTTCGATGGTTGCATTTCCTTTGCGCTTCCGCCAATTCCGGCCTCCATATAATTTCCGCAATCGGCGCCTTTCTCTGGTACCTTTGCCGGCGGCGATCGTTTCAATTTCAGTGACCGGGTCGATGATTCTGAACGACACGCAAGGAATTCCACCCATTTCGGCAGTCCCCTTTTCTGCCGGCTCTTAGTTTCGCTTCTCGCAAACTGCATCTCCGTCCTGCGAAT
>JASICF010000389.1 GCA_030044775.1 Candidatus Sulfotelmatobacter sp.
GGCCACGGTCCCCTCTCGGTTCCGTTAAGAGTCGCCTCGCCAAGCGGATATAATAGGAAAATTCTCTATCGTTGAAACTCTCGCCTGAGAGGGACCAGGAAGGATATTGGGAGCTTCTTTACGGAAGTTTGCTTCCCTATGGATTTCAAGCTCGTTTCCAACTACAAGCCGCAGGGCGATCAGAAAACCGCCATCGAGTCGCTGACTCGCGGTGTCTTCGATCGCGAGCAGCATCAAGTTTTGCTCGGCGTCACCGGCTCGGGCAAGACCTACACGATGGCGAAAGTCATCGAGGCCGTGAACCGGCCCACACTGGTCATGGCGCACAACAAAACGCTCGCTGCGCAGCTTTATCACGAGTTCAAGAATTTTTTTCCCCACAACGCGGTCGAATATTTCGTCTCCTATTACGACTACTATCAGCCCGAAGCCTACGTTCCCGCCGCCGATCTCTACATCGAAAAAGAAGCCACGATCAACGACGAGCTCGACAAACTCCGTCTTTCGGCCACGCGTTCTTTGTTCGAGCGCCGCGACGCGCTGATCGTTGCTTCTGTCAGTGCAATCTATGGCCTCGGCTCTCCCGAAGCTTATTACGGCATGATGCTCTTCCTCGAGAAAGGCCAGAAAATCGCGCGCGAGGATATCACGCACAAGCTCGTCGACATTCTTTATGAGCGCACCAACGGTGAATTCCGGCGCGGAACTTACCGTGTGCGCGGCGATGTAATCGAAGTCTTCCCTACCTACGACGACATGGCGTATCGCATCGAGCTCTGGGGAGATCAGGTCGAAGCTCTTTCACAGATCGATCCGCTATTCGGCACGGTCAAGCAGAAATATATGCGTCTGCCGATTTATCCGAAAACGCACTACGTGATGAAGGACGAAACCCGCGCCAACGCCGTCGAATCGATCAAGAAAGAACTGGCGTGGTGGGAAGTCGAACTCGAAAAGCAGGGCCGCATGGTCGAGGCGCAGCGCGTTCATCAGCGCGTGAAGTTCGATCTGGAAATGATCAAGGTCATGGGCTACTGCCACGGCATCGAAAATTATTCACGCCACTTTACCGGACGCATGCCGGGCGAGCCTCCTCCGACTCTGCTCGATTATTTCCCTCGCGATTACGTCATGTTCGTCGACGAATCGCACCAGACCGTTCCGCAGTTGCGTGGCATGTATCATGGCGACCGCTCGCGCAAGGAAGTCTTGGTCGAATACGGATTCCGTCTGCCCTCGGCGCTCGACAATCGTCCTCTGACGTTTGAAGAATTCGAGCACCGTACGAATCAGCTAGTTTACGTTTCGGCAACTCCAGGCCCATACGAGCTGACAAAGTCGGCGGGAGTTGTGGTCGAGCAAATTATCCGCCCAACAGGGCTGATCGATCCCGAAGTCGAAGTTCGTCCCGTCAAAGGACAGATCGACGACCTGCTGCATGAAATTCGTGCGCGGGTGCAGAAAGGCGAGCGCGTGCTCGTGACGACCCTGACCAAACGCATGGCCGAAGACCTCGCCGAATATTACGCCGAAGTTGGCGTGAAATGCCGCTACATGCACTCCGAGATCGAAACACTCGAGCGCGTGAAGATTCTGCGCGATCTGCGCAAAGGCGAATTCGATGTATTAATCGGCATCAATCTCCTGCGCGAAGGGCTAGATTTGCCGGAAGTCTCGCTCGTAGCGATCCTCGACGCCGATAAAGAAGGCTTTCTGCGTTCGCAGGGATCGCTGATTCAAACCATTGGCCGTTGCGCGCGGCATCTCAACGGTCGCGCCATTCTCTACGCCGATCGCATGACCGACTCGATGAAGCAGGCCATGGATGAAACCCTCCGCCGGCGCGCCATTCAGTCGGCATACAACGAAGCGAACGGGATCACGCCGGAGTCGATCGTGCGCCCGCTCGATATGACGCTAGCGGGAATCGTCGCCGCCGACTACGCCGATGTGGCCATCAACGAACCCGAAGGCATCCCGGAATTCAAGTCGCAGGAAGAACTCGACGCCTACATCGCGAAGCTCGAAACCGACATGCGCGAAGCCGCCAAGCAGTTCGAGTTTGAGAAGGCAGCGAAGCTC
This sequence comes from Candidatus Sulfotelmatobacter sp., assembly GCA_030044775.1. Taxonomy (GTDB): domain Bacteria; phylum Acidobacteriota; class Terriglobia; order Terriglobales; family Acidobacteriaceae; genus Sulfotelmatobacter. The sequence continues at coordinate 2,083 of JASICF010000389.1, forward strand.
AGGGATGCGATCAAGGAATTGCGGACGAAAGAGTTTTTGTTCGCGTGAGCTGTGAGTCGTGATGCCGCGAAAAGTGATCGGCGAATGCAAGCTTTGTAATAACGTAAAGTTACTTTGTGATAGCCACTACATGCCGAAGCGCCTCTATGCCCTCTTGCGCGCTTGGCAGTTGAAAAACCCGAATCCCGTAACCGGTGTAGGTGGCGAGCTTAAGCAGATGTCGGACCAGTATCGGGGCCACGTTTTCTGCCATGATTGTGAAGACTTGCTAAACAAGAATGGCGAAAAATGGGTGTTGGCCAATATTCCAAAAGACTATGGTTCTGAGTTTCCCTTACACGCTGCGATAAATCGCCTTACGCCGAAGGCAGCAGGTAAGAATTATGTCCTGTGCGATGTAACTGGAGAGCAAGGATTCAACGTTAAACAGCTTGTCTATTTTGGTATAAGCGTTTTTTGGCGAGGCGGAGTGCATGTGTGGAAGACCAGCACGGGTCAGCGGGCCCCTTCTGTTGACTTATACGGGGAGGAAGAATCGATGCGGAGGTTTCTGCTCGGAGACGCCTCATTGCCGGACACCGTAGTGTTGACGTTGGATGTGTGGCCGTACAAAAAGGTGCTGCAGATGCTTTACCCCGTGCTGCCGAACCATCTGGGCGGCTGCCCTCGATACTGGTTCTATGTACTAGGTTTGCTTTACGCGCTGTACCTAGGCAATAACATCCCGACAGGGGCGAGGTCGAGAAGCGCGAAAGATGGGTTCGTCGCTGTCGACCAGAACGCAGCAGATTCGGTTCTTGAATATACCAAACACGGTTTGAAGTCTCAGCGTCAAGGACCGAAGATCACTGAGATGCATGAAGCAATTGCGAAAGTCCGCTCGATGACGCCACCGAAGCAATAAGGCCTAGCTCCTGCCTCGACATTAATAATCCTTGAGTTAAAGAGTTAAGGACGAAGGAGTTCTCGTTCGCCTGACTTGACGTTATTGATTTTCTAAATTGTCCAGACGGTCGTCGTGGCTATCGAGACGATGTTGGTGGAGTTCTGCAGTATGTAACAATCGCGCTGTGCCCTCGGCGATCTGGGTCACGATTTTTTCGAGTCTCGCGAAGTCGCCGTTGTGTTGCGCCACCAGCTTCGCAATTTCGGAGTCGTGCTTCGCTGAAAGCTCCAGCAGGCTTTCGAGCTGCCTGTCATGTGCCTCCGCGCTGCAGGCCAGCGCTTCCAATCGCTTATCTAGATCCATGTTCCAGATTATATCCCCTTACGGAAACCTGTTCTTTCCGGTTGGCGAAGTCGGAGGGAGATAAGATTCCCACTCCCCCGCCACGGTCCCATCCTCAGCAAATCCGCATCCCCCGTAACAATCACATCCGCCCTACCGTTCAGCGCAACTTCCGGGAGCGTGTCGTTCTTTGGGGCAAGTCCACTGGCTCCGCGTCGAAGCTCGCGATACCGGTCATCTGCTTGTATCTTTCCGCGGAAACGATCACGACACTCTTGCCGTTCCTCCACCGCACGAGCATCGGCTCTTGCTGAACTGTGTTGAGGAGTGCGCCGAGTCGTCTTCGTGCCTCGGTGGCAGTGAGGGTCTTCATCCATCTCCTAATCGGCAGGAAAATGGCGAAAGTTCATCTTATTCCGAATGCTCCAGCCTGGCGACTTACCTTCCGTACGCCGCGCTGGCCGCCATCGGCTTGCGGTGAAACGTGTACCCATCGAAGGTTTCCGAGCGGAAGTTCAGGTTTGAGCTGGCCAGCTTCTCGGTCTGGCTGAGGAAGAGATATCCGCCGGGTTCCAGGTACAAATGCAGTCGCTCCAGCAGCGCGATGCGCTGAGCACGGGAGAAGTGCGGCAGCACGTCCATGCAGAAAATCACATCGAAGCGGCCGATGTAGCCAGGACGGGCAAGGTTCATGCAGTTGAACGTGACCAGGCTGCGCAGCCGAGGTTTCACCAGGAGATGGGCAGAGCCGATCCGCGAACCCTGAGCGGTCGTTGGATTTCCATTTTTCGAGGCCTTCTCGGTCTCGCCCTCGATCGGCAACACCGAGGTTGACGAAATCTTGGAAAAATAATTGCGGATGCTGGCTGGCGGCAGTCCCTCGAGTGCAGACTGGGGATAGACGCCACGATCGGCAGCCTCAATGTGGCGCGGCAGTAAATCGCTGCCGACAATGTGCAGCGAGAATGCTGGTTTTACGCCGGCGGAATTGCCGATGTTATCGGCGATGCCTCCGCTGCGCGCCGCTTTCCCATTGCCCGTGCCGTTTCCGTTGCTGGACGCGGTGGTGACGTTTGCCGGCGCGCTTCCCGCCTGGCTCAGGCCCTCGCACACCGCCATTGCGATGGAATAAGCTTCTTCACCGGTGGCGCAACCGGCGCTCCAGATGCGCAGCGGGCTGGGACCATCCGCCGATTTGCGCGCGCACAGCTGTGGGACTACCTGCCGGGCTAAAGCGTTCAGCGCCCCTGGATGGCGATAGAACCCGGTGCTCGAATTCATCAGGCCATCGAGCAGAGACGACCAGTTTGCGGGGTCCTGATCCTGAGAGCGAAGGCGCTCCAGCAGAGCGGCCGACGACCCGAGATCCTGGACCTCGATGTAGTCGGCAACATGCGTTGCTAATTCCCCGCTGGGGCAATCAAGAACCACTCCTGTTTGCCGCTCGACCAGCAGGCGCAACTCGGAGAGTTCGTGTTCGAGGATCGTGCTGGCTGCCATTAACTTGTGCATAAAGATGGTCCCCAAACTACGTGTAAGATTGCCCCCTCAAAATTAATGAACGCCGCTTTTACTCCGCAAATCAGTCCGCGTTCCTTATCGTACTCGCCGTTCTCGGCGCGCCTGAAGCCCGCAGGGCCATCTCAATCGCCCGCGGCTGCTGCGCGGTATTTGCCGGAATCGCGTTCCACTTGCTGCGCGACCACGTTCATCTCTTTTTCCAGCGACGAAAAACGCTGCAGCACCTCGTGAATGCGCAACGTCATGTTGCGGATCGTTTCAATCTGCCCGCGCGCTTGCGCCGACAGGCTGCCGGGCTCGACCAGCAATAGATCGGAATTCCCCAGCAGGGAAGTTAGCGCATTATTGAGACTGTGCCGCATCTCCAGCATGTACCGTCCCAGCATCGCGTCGCGCTCAAGCTCGGCGCATCTCGCTTCCGCCGTTCGTGCCTGCGTTTCGGCGCGGGAGCGCAGCACTGCCTCGCTGGCCGAGAGAACTAGCGCATGCAGCCAGTTCTCATCGGAGCCGACCACCGCGGCGCGCGGCCACCGGCCGCGCACCAGTTGTGCCGTCGCCACGTTTTCGCAAACGCAGAACAATGGTTGCTGCGTCGAATGCAATGGCTCCATGATCACCGAAAGCAGTTCTCTGCGCAGCGGTCCAACAATTGCGACCGCGAAATTTTCCACCGAACGCGGCCAGATCTCGCCACTCAACAACGTGAACGTCGGCACATTGCGCTCCATCTGCCAGCGTGCTGTCACGCTTCGGGAAAACTCCACGTCATCGGAGATAATCAGCACGGTTGGATGATCGACTCGCATTGGCCTTTCGGTCTTGCCACCTCGGTGACCGCTCTTCCTCGCGGGGTTGCTGGTTGATCGTTTTTGAATCCTGATCTTATTTCCCGGTGTGTCCGTCCGCGCTCCAGTCTGGCGCCGCGGAAATCTCGAACTCGGGAGCGTCACTCTTCGCCGGAGCCGGACTAATCTTGGCCGGGGCAGGTTTTCGCATAGCGGATCCACTCGCCGGCGCTGCCGCAGCCGCTACGCTGGCGGCCGCCGCACGGACAGGCTTTTTCACCGCTGCCGCCCCTGCAGCGTTCGCCGCCGGTTTACTTTGCCCCGCGCTTCCGTTATTCCTGCCCAATGCGGTCTCAACGGAAGCACGCAGGTCCACCAGCATTCGCAAAGGCTGGCCGGAAGAATACTCCGCCTGAAACATCACCTTCCATGACTGGCAGATCATTCGCAGGCGCACCACCGGTTCCTGCGCGGAGAATTGCGCTCGCCGGCAGTCGATGGTTTCAATCCCTTTTGCTTCGAGCTCGGTCAGGCCATCGAGAATGCCGTTGAGTTCGGTAAGCATCAGGCGAAAGAAGGCGCGGCGCATGAGATAGCCAAAGCGGGTGAAGGCAACCAGCGCGACCGGCATGTAAAACAGCGACCCCGCTTGACCTTTAGCTTTGCGGCCCTGTTCCAAAACCCCGCCGTGCAGCAGTTCATTCAGGGTGCGGCACTTTCGCGCCGTCTCCAGAACGCGATCCAGCGAGTTCAACCATACGGGAGCCTTCAGTTCAACCTTGCCAAGAACCGGCTCCATTGCCTGGGCCACATACGCCAGGTCGGCGCCGTCGTCATTGAGATTATCCGGAGCAATCTGGCTGAAGTATTGCACCAGGAGGAAATCGATCTTGTCGCGCATTACATCGCTGTGAACCGGATTTGCCAGAAGATGTTGAAGCAATGCAGCGATGCTGGCAGGGTCCACCGTCGAACTCGTCTGCAGAAACTGCCTGAGTTGATGAACTTGTATGAGTTCGTCCATCTGATGCAGCCACAGTTGGCCTTGTTTCACGGCCTCGGCCGAAGGACAATCCGTCCCGGATTCCAGTTCAGGTGCGCAGGCGGGAAGGTCGACAACGAACTCGCGCGCTAACTCTGCGTACATCGGATAAAGACGTTGAATGTTGGCCCAGACGGCGGCAAGGTCTGGAGTCGGCGTTTCGGGTTGCGACGGAGTCATGGTTTTATGATCCAGTTGGGGACGGAGTTGGTAAAGCGCGCTGCCACGGCGGTGCATCCAGGGTGATATTGCACGGCAACGACTGAGGCTTCAGCATCAAGCGATCCGTCGGAGTTGCGGACGCGGAGGACATCGGCAAACTCGAGGGGGGTTGTGCACGCGAAGAGAACCTCGCGTGGAGTTCCGAACTCGATCACGGTGCTTTCCGGCACGCCGTGCGTAGCCGGTTGACCGGCGTCGCTGTTAGACGTACGGGAGAACTGAATGGGAATTCGCACCGGGGTCGCGTCGGGGAAAAAGCGGGCGAGATCGGCAACCTTGCTGGTTTGCGCCGCGCGCGATGGTGCTGTGGCTTGTTGCGCCAAGCGATACCCTTCCCCTACCGCCCCGGATCGGTCTGTTCTGGAAGGCTCTCGATCGAACTCGACCAGAACTTCTTGCGATTTAAAGTGCGGTTGGGCTCCCCCTCTTCCCGGTTAGGAAGAGCATCGGGGAGCCAGAATCCGCGGTTACATCCAAAGAAGTTGCACGACCGCGACCACAGTGTTGAACGGAAGGATTAGCACTGAGGCGTTCGCATTTTCAGCGAGTTACATCTTATCCGCCAGCCCGAAGTCGGCTCCTTCGCGCCCCGCCGTCTCACCTTGAGACAATCGTCTCAATTTCCTTTCCCGTATAATCTCGCCCAATCAGAAAAAGCTACATCCGCTCCGCAACCTTAGGAGGAACTACATCCCTCCTTAGGCTTCGGGCATCGGACGTAGCTTGAAATTCCGCGAACTCGGGTTCGCAAGAAAACCAGAAAGGCTGGGGCAAATGACGCGCAGCAGGTTCTCCAAGAAGGAAAGAATATGGTGGAGCGTGCCTCTCGGGCTCGCGCTCCTGTCAATCGCGATTGTGCTTCCCGCAGCAGTAAACGCACAAGATGATCCGCCCACCAGAGTGGCTCGTCTTGGCTACCTCGAAGGATCGGTTTCCTTTCAGCCGGCCGGAACCGGTGACTGGATCGGGGCAGTTCCAAATCGGCCGATGACGACAGGCGACCAACTTTGGTCCGACGCTGAATCTCGCGCCGAACTGCAACTCGGTTCTGCCGCCATTCGCCTGTCCGAGAACACCGGCATTTCCTTTCTGAATCTCGATGACCACACCGTGCAACTGCAGTTGAGTGCCGGAACAATTAACGTCCGCGTGCGCCGTCTGCGCAGCGACGACGATTTCGAAATCGACACCCCGAATCTCGCTTTCAATATCGCCGACCCGGGAAGCTATCGCGTGCAGGTGGCCGAGGATGGCAGCTTGACCATCATTAGTGTCCGGGCTGGCGATGGGGACGTGACAGGCAGCGGGCAGGCTTACTCCATGCAAGCCGGACAGGTCGGCTACTTTGACGGGACGAGCAATTTGAACGCCGATGTAGAACCAATCGACGAGCCCGATCAGTTCGACGTGTGGGTCGAGGGCCGCGATCACCGTTACGACTACTCTCGGTCCGCGCAATATCTGTCTCCCGATGTGGTGGGATACGAAGACCTCGATGACTACGGCTATTGGCAGGATGACCCCATGTATGGGCATATCTGGTTTCCCAACCGTGTCGAATACGGCTGGGCGCCGTATCACACGGGCCACTGGGCCTGGATCGATCCCTGGGGCTACACCTGGGTCGATGATGCTCCTTGGGGCTATGCGCCGTTCCACTATGGACGTTGGGT
>JASICF010000390.1 GCA_030044775.1 Candidatus Sulfotelmatobacter sp.
GTTGAGATTGTCGCGCGCCGACCATTTCACTTCGCTGGGCGGCGGCGCGAGCCGGTACCACTCCATCGTTGTGGCCGATGGCGAGATCGATCGCAATTCGGTTTCGGCGCTGCCGTTCCCGAAGGTCTCATAGCCGCGGCCAATACTGTTGTGGTTCATCGCCACAGAATCCAGATAGAGATGAGCGAACGCTTCGCCGAAGTTCCAGGTGGAAACGCCGGGCATGCCCATCGCAGTCATGCTTTCCACTTCGTGAAAACTAAGTTCGAGAAATTCGCTATAGGTGATCGGATCGATGTTCGGGTTATACGGTCCGGTGCCGTTCCAGGTCATCATGAGCGGGACGCCTTCGTGCAAGTCATGCACGACCGTGGGATGCCAATCGACGAACATGCGGTGAACAGCCTTGGTAGTTTCGTGCGTCTGCTGGTGCGTGTCGCGGTTGATATCCACGAACGTGTACTTCGACCAGTATGGCGGCGATTGCCGCGGCAGCGTGGCGCGATCCGTCTTGCCTTTCAGATAGCGGTAAAACCAGTCAACCATTTTGTCGCGGCCATCAGGATTGGAAATAGGATTGATGAGCACGACCAACTGCTCCCGAATGTGCTTGATCATTGGCTGCTCGGAAACAGCCAGTCGATATGCTAATTCAAGCATCGCTTCAGTCGAGCCGGTCTCGTCGGAGTGCAAAGCGGCATTGAAGTAATAAATCGGCCGCGAGTTCTGGACCAAAGTCTTCGATGCTTCCGGATCGGTGATTCGCGGATCGGCGAGTGCCGCAGTATCAGCTTTGAGGCGATCGAGATCGCGAATGCCGGCCTCATCTGCGATGGCGAGCATAAGAATGTCGCGACCCTCTTCGCTGCGTCCGATGGTGAAGACCCGGACTCGCGGGCTGGCCGCGGCCAGGGCGCGAGCGTACGCGTAAGCTTTTTCGGTTCCCACCAGTTCGCCCGGCGCTCCCATAATGCGGCCGAAGAATTTCTCTGGAGAAGGGACTGTATTCGATTGCGGAATATAAGAAACCGATGGTGAAATATAATGCGAATCTGTCGTGGCTGCGGCGATGGCCTCGGAGGCTCCCGGCTCCGCGACGTCTGGGCTTTGAGCACTCGCAAGTGCGCTACAGGAAAACACTACAACAAAAACCACCGCAGATCGGAACATGAAACCCCCTGGGACCGTTTGAGGCGAAAGTTTAACACTTCAAAGGTGTGGAATCGGGGGAAGAAGGCGCAACGGTGGTGGCTTCCGCAGAAACCAAACTACGGCATCGTGCCGATCTCGAAATTTAGTGTGGAAAGCGCCAAGCGGTATTGATATTGGGTATTCACATAACCGATCGCAGCATCGGTCTGCTGCAGCTGCGCCTGGCTCAGTTCAACGATCGACGACAAGCCAAGCTGATAGCGTCCCTGCGCTAAGTTCAACGCCAGATTGGCCTGCCTGGCAAGCTCTTCGCTTACCCCGACGCGCTGGAACGCAGTGTTGGCCGATAACCATGCCGTGCGAACATCCCGCACCACGTTGTCGCGCAGATTGCGCGCGCTCTCGCCGGCGGCCCGGGCACGGAATTTCGCTTCCGACGCTTCCGAGGTGAACAGGAACCCGTTAAAAATTGGCACCTCCATATTCACCCCAACCGCTCCATACCAAGAGGAAATGAAATAACTCGGGAAACAGCCACCGAAGCAGTCCGGCCGCACCGGAGAAACACCTGCAATTCCCAAAGCGCTGACCGTCGGCAGGAGCTGGTCGCGTTGAGCGCGGCGGATCTTCTCCGCAGCTTGCGCGTTATAGTTGAGCGCCTGCAGATCTGGACGCTGTTGGAGGGCAGTGTTGATAAGCACATCAACATCGGGCGGAGGCGGGGGCGGTGCCTGGTTGTCCTCTTCGGCAAGTTCAAACCGCATCTCCTTATCGAAGCCCAGAATTGCAGTAAGCGCCGCGAGCGTCGACTGGACGTTATTTTGCGCATCCAGCAGCAAGAGTTTCGCCTGCGATAAGTTCACCTGGGCAAACGTCAAATCCAGTTCCGATTTCAATTTGCTCTTGGTCAATTCATCGACCTGATGCTCGACCGACCCGCGCGTGTCTACAGTTTGTTGCGCAACCTTCAGCAGAGCCTGTGCCTGCAGTGCGTTGTAGAAGGCCTGGTCGGCCGCAAGGACAATGTCTTCGGTGGTCGCGAGAGCATTCGCGTTTTGCGCTTTTTCCTGAAGTTTTGCAGAGGAAACCAGGTTGATTGTTCGCCCGAAATCGGTGAGCAACTGGCTGAGTGTGACTCCGGCTCCCGCATGCTCGAGCAACCGAGAAGCAGTGAGCGAGCCGGCGCCAATACGGCTGCCTTCATTGGCATCGACGGCGGTGGCATTGCCGTTGGAAACGGGAAGTTCGGCCGAGCGCGCCTCACGATAGACCTGATGCTGGGCGAGAGCAAGTAACTTTCCCACGCTGATCTGCGGATTGTTCTTGATCGCCAACTGCTCGGCTTGCACCCGGGTCAGGCGCATCACGCCGTTCGCAGGCAAAGAAGACGCATCCTGAGCGCCGCCCGGCGCAGACATCTGGCCAGCCTGCGAAGCCGGAAAAACCGCACTCAGCGTGACCCGTGAATCTGGAGGCATCGTGGGTAAAATTGCATTCTGCGCAGGCTGCGGGCGGGGAGCAGCGGGCAAGGTTTCGGCGGACTTCGATTGATCGGGAACTTGCGCAAACGCAAGACCGGGCAGGTTAGCAATTATCGAAAATAAGAAAAGCGTGCCAACTATGCAAATGTTCGATCTTGTCATCCAACTGCCTTTCGAGAAAAAATCCACCCGCCGAGCTGGTCTCTGCAAATTTTCGTGCGAGTCCGATCTTCAATTCGCCGCCGCGCTCGACTCAGCCGCAGAGTCTGGTTCCCGCTTCCCGTAAACCAGCAGATACGCAGCAGGCACGATAAAAACGGTGAGCACTACTGACGAAGTCAACCCTCCGATGATGGCGCGCGCCATCGGCGTATACTGCTCAGCGCCGGTTCCCAATTTCAAAGCCATCGGAATCATTCCGATGATGGTGGCCAGCGAGGTCATCAGAATCGGTCGCAGGCGAACCCGGCAGGCAGTAATGACCGCGTCGGCAGGCGACAATCCCTGCCGCTCGAGGTTGTGGGCAAAATCGACAATCAAAATGCTGTTCGAATCCGCGATGCCAATCAACATCAGTACGCCCATCAGCGACATCACATTCAATGTGCTGTGCGTGAGCGGCAATATGATCAGCACACCCACAAACCCCATGGGAATCGCGAGCATGATCAGGAACGGATCGATGAACGACTTGAACTGGGCCGTCAGAATCAGGAATAGCAGGATGAATGAAATCGTGAATCCCAGGGCGAAGCTCTTGAATGAGGCTTCCATGCCCTGCACCATTCCCCGCAGGCTTATCCGCACATTGGAAGGAATTTTTTCTTTTGCCAGAATGTTGCGAATCGAATCGGTGACGCTACCCAAATCCTCCGTCTTGGGCGTGATGTAGAGGTCGATAACGCGCTGAATCTGATAGTGGTCGATCTCGGTCGGGGTCATCACCTGTTGCACATGCACGACGTTGTTCAGCACGGTCGTATCGCCTTTTCCCCCACAGGCCCAAGGTGCATGCGATGATCCAGGCTGAGGCGGCTGGGCGGCAGGCCCACAATTTACGCTCTGACTGCTTGGGTCGCGCAAAGGCAACTGCCCCAGATCGGTCATATTGTGAATGGCCGGCTCGCCGTGCTCGAAATACTGCACCGTCAGGTAGTAGTCGTTGCCGGTCTTGCGATCGACCCAGTAGTTGGGCGCGATCATGTAATTGGAGTTCAGCGCGGTGATGACATTATCAACCACGTCTTTTTGCGTAAGGCCCATCTCACCAGCATGCACGCGATCAACATCCAGACGGAGGGCTGGATAATCCATGTCCTGGGGAATATAGATTTGGCCAACCCCATGCACCTCCCGAATACGCGACGCGAGATTTTGCGCGATACCGTAGATTTGCGGAAGTTCAGGACTGCTGACTTGCACGTCGATCGGCGCCGGCATTCCAGTATTCAAGATGGCGTCGACCATGGAACCGCTGGAAAAGAAGGTGCGAATATCGGGAAACTGCCTGGCCATCGCCGCCTGCACACGGTCCATGTAAGTAAAACTGCTGATGCTATGGTCAGTATTCAAGGCCACTTGAATGGTGGCGGTATAAGGACCGGAGTTGGTGGTGTAGAGGGCAGAGAAATCTGGAACGACGCCGAGATTGGAAACGATCCGTTTCAAATCCTTCGGCTCTACCTCATGCCGAATCACGCTTTCGACTTTCGCAACATAGTCGTTGGTCACCTCAATGCGCGTTCCGGTGGGTACCTTGATGTTGATGGTAAACTGGCCGGCGTCCGTCTTAGGAAAGAAAGCTAATCCCAGCAACGGGTAGATGGCTAGGCTGGCGAGAAAAACTCCGCTCAAAACCAGAACCGTCAAGCCAGGACGCCGCAGGCAACGCCTTACCCAATACTCGTAATAATCCAAGATCTTGTTGAAAATGCGATTGAAGCCGGCGTTGAACCGCTCCATCCACGAGTGATTGCCTGTTTCGGTGGGCTCGATTTCATAGTCGGCATGCTCTTTTTCGGCATGGGGCATAGATTTCAAGAAACGCGAGCAGAACAAGGGGATTACCGTCATTGCTACAACGAATGACGCCAGCAGCGACAGGCAGAAAGCCAGGGCCAACGCG
>JASICF010000391.1 GCA_030044775.1 Candidatus Sulfotelmatobacter sp.
ATTTACGATTATCTTCGCCTGTTGTTCGCTTCCATCGGGATTCCACATTGCCCGAAATGCGGCAAGCCGATCAGCCGCCAGTCTGCGGACCAGATTGTGCAACGTGTGATGGCTCTAGCGCCAGAAGATCGGGTCATGGTGCTGGCGCCCATCGTTCGCGGCCGCAAAGGCGAATTCAAGAAAGAAATGGAGACCCTGCTCAAGCACGGTTACACCCGCGCCCGTGTCAATGGGGAGCTGGTGAATCTCGATGATGATCTCAATCTGGATAAGCGCAAGAACCACACGATCGAAGTCGTGATCGACCGCTTGCTGGTCAAACCTGGAATCGAGCATCGCCTCGAGATGTCGGTTGGTCTGGCGATGAAGCTGGCCGGAGGCCTGGTGCAGGTTGCAGTTGTAAATGGCGAAGAGACTCTATACTCGGAAAAGCTCGCCTGCCCGGATTGCGGCATTAACGTACCGCAGCTTGAGCCGCGCTCGTTTTCGTTCAACAGCATGTATGGGGCATGCCCTGAGTGTCACGGTCTCGGCAGCAAATATGATTTCGATCCCGCGAAGGTCATTACGGATTGGTCCAAGCCATTGCTCGATGGTGGTCTCGGTCCGGGATCGGCGTCACAGGGATTAATTCACGCATTGCAGATCGCGGCACATGCGCACGGCCTCGATCTCAATACGCCTTTCGAAAAATTTCCCGACAAGATTCAGGATTTGCTTCTGAACGGTGAATCCGGCCGCGGCAAGACCGGTTTTCGGGGAATTTTCGGATATCTCAAACAAAATCTCGAAGAATCTACTTCCGAAGGCTATCGCGAGTGGCTGATGGATCACATGTCCGCGACGGAATGCCCCGTCTGCCATGGCAAACGCTTACGGCCTGAGAGTCTCGCGGTCAAAGTGAGCGGGATGTCAATCGCGGACTTCACTGCGCTGCCGATTTCCAAGGCGCTAGAAGTCGCACAGGGCATCAAACTCGCGGGCAGGGAAGAGAAAATCGCCGGGCGCGTCATGCACGAAGTTATTGAGCGCCTGCAATTCCTCTGCGCGGTCGGACTGAACTATATTTCTTTGGATCGTTCGGCCGCGACACTTTCTGGGGGCGAAGGGCAAAGAATTCGCCTGGCCACGCAAATTGGATCAAAGCTGCGCGGCGTTCTCTATGTGCTCGACGAGCCTTCGATCGGTCTTCATCACCGCGACAACGGCCGCCTGCTCAACGCGCTTGAAAATCTGCGCGATCTCGGCAACACGGTGCTTGTGGTCGAACACGATGAAGAAACCATCCGCCGCGCCGACTACGTGATCGACCTCGGTCCCGGCGCTGGCCGACACGGTGGCGGGCTGGTTGCCCACGGAACACCAGAAGAAATCATGCGCGAGCCGAACTCGCTTACCGGTGCATACATCTCGGGCAAAATGCAGATTGCCATGCTGCCTGAACGCCGTCAGGCGAACGGCGCCGCGCTCACCATTCTCGGGGCGAAAGAAAATAATCTCAAGAATCTCGACGTGACTTTTCCGATCGGAGTGATGACAGTCGTGACCGGAGTATCCGGCTCCGGGAAGTCGACGCTCGTCAATGACATTCTCTATCGCTCGCTCGCTCGCCAGCTTTATCGCTCCCGCGAAAAAGCCGGAGAACACAAAGCCATCGTCGGCGCCGAGAACATCGACAAAGTGATCCGCATCGACCAGTCGCCCATCGGCCGCACCCCGCGTTCGAATCCAGCGACCTACACCGGAGTCTTCACCGCGATCCGCGATCTTTACGCCATGCTGCCCGAATCCCGCGAGCGCGGATACAAAGCCGGCCGCTTCTCCTTCAACGTTACCGGCGGACGCTGCGAAGCCTGCCAGGGCGAAGGCCAGCGGCGCATCGAAATGAATTTTCTGCCCGATGTCTACGTGCTCTGTGAAGTTTGCGGCGGACGCCGCTACAACCGCGAAACACTGGCCGTGAGATACACCGGCTATTCCATTGCGGATCTGCTGGAAATGCCGGTCTCCGATGCGCTGCCGATTCTCGAAAACATTCCGCAGGTTAAACAAAAGCTGCAAACGCTAGTCGATGTGGGATTAGGCTACATTCATTTGGGACAGTCGGCTGTGACTTTGTCAGGCGGCGAAGCGCAGCGGATTAAACTCGCGCGCGAGTTGAGCAAGCGCCAAACCGGTAAAACTCTTTACCTTCTCGACGAGCCCACCACCGGCCTGCACTTCGACGACGTGAGAAAGCTGCTCGACGTGCTGCACCGTTTGACCGATCTCGGCAATTCGATCATCATCATCGAGCACAATCTCGACGTGATTCGCAACGCCGATTGGATTATCGACCTCGGTCCCGAAGGCGGCGAAGATGGCGGCCGCATCGTCGCGCAAGGCACGCCCGAGCAGGTAGCGAGGGTGAAGAAGTCGTATACGGGGCAGGCTTTGGCAGGATATTTCACGGGTGAGAAAAAAATCGCTAACGGATGAGCGCGGATCGAAAGACGATATCATTAGAGTCGCACACGGCGACAGCGCAGGGTTAGCGACGCACGACAATAGACTTTGTCATCCTGAGCGGTGTTTTTGCCGCGAAGGATATATGCACTGGAAACTGTCTCCGAGATGCATGGGTTCTTCGCTTCGCTCATAATGACAGCCGGGACGCGATACCATCGTTGACCGTACGACGCTGTACTGAGAAGGTCCTCTTTGTCATCTCTCGAAAACCCGCGCTTTGATCCCGAGCCGCCGAACGAGCCGCAGATTCGACTGCCGCTCGCGGCCGAGCCATTTCCCCCGCCCCCCGCTTCACGCCCGCCCAAAGCGGGCGAAAATCCAGTCTGGAACGGTTGGGATGTCTTGCAGATTGCCGGATTTACCCTCCTCATTCTTTTTCTCGCTCAACTCGCCATTGTTTTCGGAATGCGACATTTTATCCTGCGGCACTCATCCTGGCTGGAGATTGCGCAGAATCCGGCTCTCGCGCTGCTTGCTGAATTCCTCACGTACATCGTCGTCGCCATGTACATGGTTTTTTTGGTAGAAGGCAAATATCACGTTCGGTTCGGAGAGGCAATTTGCTGGAAATGGCCCGGCGCAACGGCTTTTAATTTTCTGGGGGTCGGTGTTCTCATGCTCGGCATCGATCTTGTCGGCCGCTTTCTGCCCATGCCCAAGACCACCCCCTTCGATCAATTTTTTGCACGCCCGTTCGATGCCTATCTCACGGCCCTCTTTGCCATCACGCTCGGCCCTCTGATGGAAGAACTTTTTTTTCGGGGATTTCTCTATCCCGTGCTGGCCCGAAGGCTCGGTGTTTTCTGGGGAATCGTCCTGACTGCTTTGCCGTTTGGTCTGATCCATGCGGTCCAGTACGGCTATGCCTGGGGCGCGGTGTTGGTTATTTTCATGGTTGGAGTCGTACTTACCACGGTACGGGCTGCGACCAAATCGGTTGGCGCAAGTTTTCTGGCACATGTGGGCTACAACGGAACCCTCATGGTGATCTCTGCCATTGCTACCGGCGGTTTTCGCCACATGGAAAAAGCCACTGCGTTAATGCTTTCGGTGAACTGATCTTTTGACTTTCGTTTGATCTTCTGTTCTCTCTATGGGAAACGAGAAGAATCTGAATCCGTCCTTCGGTATTTGCAGGCGGTTATTTTTTCTGGCATACTCCCACGGTCATGAAAGGTAACCCGAAAGTTCTCACTGAATTGAACAAGGCCCTCCGCGAAGAACTCACGGCCATCAACCAGTATTTTCTTCACTCTGAGATGTGCGAGAACTGGGGCTATGACCGGCTTTCCGAATATATCAAGAAGCAATCGATCGGCGAGATGAAGCACGCCGAAAAACTCATCGAGCGAATCCTGTTTCTCGATGGCACGCCGTCGATGCAGCCCCTCGATGTGAAGATCGGTGGCACGGTAAAGGCCATGATCGAAAATGATCTCGCGCTTGAAATAGGGGCCGTCAAACAATACAACGACGCGGTAGCAATCGCCACCAAGGAAGGCGATAACGGCTCGCGCGATCTGCTAGTCGAGCTGCTAAAAGACGAGGAAGAACACGTCGACTTTCTCGAGGCCCAGATGCACCAGATCAAAGAACTCGGCTACGAGCGCTATCTGGCGCAGCAGATGGGCGAAGAGGAAGAAAAATAAACTGCGGGCGTCATCCC
>JASICF010000392.1 GCA_030044775.1 Candidatus Sulfotelmatobacter sp.
ACGCCGCTGCATGAGTTGGTTGCGCAACTTATCCGGTTACTTCTTCAGCTTCAGCTCTTGCCGCACATGCTCTTTTGTGGTTTGCGGCAGGTGCGAAACATGGAGCACATCGCGCACGACTGGCGCAGGCAGGAAACGGGCGAACTCAACGGCACGCGCCAGCGGTGTGTGCTGGTTCCGTAGCAGCGCAATCTGCACTTCGCGGCGCAACGGCCATTTGGCGTGACGGCACACGGCATCGACGAACGAGGCCATTGTACCGGCCCGCGTTAGCGCTTTCACAATCGCGGTCTCAGTGAGACGGCCGTTATCGAGCGCAGCCTGAAAAACGCGCGCCTCCTTATCGAGCAGGAGGGCGGCGGCGATGGCGTTCGATCCCCGGCGAGCCAGCGTCAAGCGTTCGCCGAGAGTGATCGAATCGAGGCGCGCGATCAGCAGATCGTCCGCGAATCGCTTCAGATCGGCGGCGACCACCGGGTTCAAAGCAAACTGCATCAGATCGAAGCTATAGAACCGCCGGATGAGACGCAGTGCCAGGTGCCGCGGAGTGCGGGGATGAGCCGCGATTCCTCCAGAGACTTTCCGGGATTTGACTGCGGTCGCATTTTTACCGAGTTCTTCGATCGTATCAGTGGAGAGATCGTGGCGCTCGAGCAGAGCGAGCATCGCATCTTCTGTGAGCTCAGGCGATGACGCCGACATGTCCGTCGAATTTGCAGGCGCATGGTCCGCGAACGTGGATTCGCCACCCGGCAACGAAGGCTCATCGTCCCACTGTGAACGCTCTCCGCTCGAAATCGGTCCCTGGCTCATAAAACATTCGCTTCGCTGCGCGAGCCATCCCTATGGACGGCCAAGCCGCGCCATCCGCAGCGCGCCATGCACCGGCTCGACAATCTCCGTTTTCAGCTCGACCGATTGCTGGAAACTGCGAACCTGATTGTAGAAAGTTTCGCGCACCGGTTGCGCGTAACGAAAGACGCCACCGGCAATGGCCAGCGGGACGACGGCATCATGATCAGGAAACAATTTACCGGCAACGATGGCAGCAAGATTTGCCAGCTCTATGCCTGCTTCAATAAGAACTTGCGTGGCCGTCGAATCGCCTGCCTCTGCCGTCGATACAACTGCAGGAAAAAACGCGGCAAAGTCACAAGTGGAATTAGCGGCGCGGACAAACTCATCGACCGAGCGCTTTTGGCCAGCCTGCATCAACTGCTCCAGTAGAACCGGCATCTTCGTGCTTTGATCCGCCGCGCGCAGGGCTTTGCGCACCGCCCATTGTCCTATCCAGTGCGCTGAACCTTCATCGGAAATGGCAAAACCCCAGCCTCCGGCTCGAGCCGTTTTTCCCCGCGGATCACGGCCATAGGCAAACGAGCCAGTCCCGGCAATAACAACCACGCCGGGTCCCGTCTCGAACGCCGCTTCCAGGGCGACAGGCATGTCTCCGACAACGACAATCTCCCCGGAAATCACCTCCGTCACGATCTTCCGAATCGCGCTTGCCACTTCCTCTCGCCCTGCGCCTGCAGCCCCAACGCAGGCACGCTGAACCTGGCGAGCATCGATGCCCGCTGCCGCGCAGCCTTGGCGCACGGCGTCGAGCAGGGACTGCCGGGCGCGCGCTTCGCCTACCCGAGTGATGTTGCTGGGTCCGGCGACAACCGTCGCTAGGTGCGAAGTTTCATCGCCCACCGCGCAAGTGGTTTTCGTGCCGCCGCCGTCGATGCCAAGATAGTAGGCCACGGGCTAGTTCTACCACAGTGTGGCGTTCTTAAAGACTCACTCCCATCCCGTTCGCATTACCCTGATAATGAAAAGCTCACCATGAAGATTCATATCTCCGAATTTGCCAACCACGGCGATGCTCGCGGCTCGAGTTTTTCGCTGCCGCAAGAAGCCTTATCGTTCCTTGGACGCGCCGCCGACATGCATCTCGCTTCAACTTTGCCGGGAGCCATTCGCGGAAATCACTATCACACCCGGAAACGCGAAGCGATTGTCTTTTTGCCGGGCACGGCGTGGTCGCTGCACTGGGACGAAGGACCTGACAATGCTATCTGTCATGAGGCCTTCGATGGCAGTGCATGCATTCTGGTCTTAATTTCTCCCGGCTGCTCACACGCGGCGCGCAATGACGGTGAGTCCGCACTGTGGTTGGTGGCCTGTTCGTCAGAAGCTTACGATCCGGCAGAGACGGTGGCACGCAAAGTCGTGTAGATAGATTTCTATCAGGCATGGGCCTCGACACACTCGATCTCGCGATCATCGCTTTATATCTGGTCGGTATCACTCTGTTCGGCCTGCGCTTTCGCAAGCGCCAGCGCTCGCTGCGCGACTATTTCCTGGCCGGACGCGAGATTCCCTGGTGGGCCATCGCGCTGTCGATCGTCGCTGCCGAAACCAGCACCCTGACAATCATCAGTATTCCCGGGCTCGCTTACGATACGAACTTTACTTTCCTGCAAGTGGTGATCGGCTACCTGGTGGGCCGGATTGTCATCAGCTTCGTGCTTCTTCCCCATTATTTTCGCGGCAATCTTTTTACGGCATACGAACTGATCGAGCGCCGCTTCGGGCGCGGCTTGCGTTCGCTCACGGCCGGTTTGTTCCTGCTTACGCGTGGCGCCGCGGAAGGAGTGCGTGTCTACGCCGTGTCGATAGTGGTTTCGATTGCGCTGGGCACCGGCGAAGTGGCTTCCATCGCGATCATCACCGTGTTGACGCTGATTTATACTTTCGAAGGCGGGCTGGCCGCAGTCATCTGGACCGATGTGGTGCAGACCGTGATCTATGTTGGCGGCACGCTCGCCGGCTTGTGGACGATTGTTGGATTTGTGCCCGGCGGCTGGCCGGCGATTCATGCCGCTGCGGCCAGCGCCGGCAAGCTCCAATTGTTCAACTTCACGCCAAGTCTATGGATTCCCTACACCTTCTGGGCCGGAGTGATCGGCGGAACGTTCTTTACCGTAGCTAGTCACGGAACGGACCAACTGATTGTCCAGCGCCTGCTGGCGGCAAAAAATCAGGAACAGTCGGTCACGGCGCTGCTTACCAGCGGCATCGCGATACTGTTTCAGTTCGCGCTTTTCCTGCTGGTCGGCGTGATGCTTTGGGCCTACTACCGCGTGCCCTCGTCGAACTTTTCCCGGCCGGACCGAATCTATCCCACGTTCATCGTCAATCGCATGCCGCACGGCATTTCCGGCTTGCTGATTGCGGCAATTCTGGCGGCAGCGATGTCGAACTTGAGCGCGGCTCTAAATGCCCTGTCATCGAGTTCCATCATCGATTTCTATTTACGCTTCCGTCCGCAAAGCGACGAGGGCGCGCGCCTGCGCCTGGCCCGGGTTTCGACGGTTCTGTGGGCGCTGGTTCTGTTTGCCCTGGCGGTGGTTTCCCTGCATAAAGCCGGCCGCGTGGTCGAAGTCGGACTGCAGATCGCGTCGGTTGCCTACGGCGCGCTTTTGGGAGTTTTCCTGCTGGGAGTTCTGACCCGAAAAGCCAATCAGCGGGGCGCAGCAGTCGGAATGGTCGTTGGGTTCGCCGTCGAACTATATCTGTGGCTGGGAACTCGGGTTCCGTGGACGTGGTGGGTTTTGATTGGAACCACGGTCACCTTCACTTTGGGATACTGCATCAGTCTTCTGCCGCGGCAATCAGCATAAGCGAAACCTATGCATCCGCTCGCGTATACTGACACACCTCGATTATGCCGGAACTAACACAGCAGCCGATAAACCGTTCCGAACTCTCCCGCGATCTCGGTGTAAGCCACGCTTCGGCGGTGGTTGTCGGCACCATCATCGGCAGCGGAATTTTTCTGGTTCCCACCGAAATGATGCAAGCGGTTGGCTCGGCAAGGCTCGTTTATCTGGCATGGCTGGTCGGAGGCCTGCTCTCGTTTTTTGGCGCCCTCACCTATGCCGAACTGGGAGCGATGAAGCCGCAGGCGGGCGGCGAATATGTTTACGTTCGTGACGCCTACGGGCCGCTCGCCGGCTTTCTTTACGCGTGGACGTGGATCGTAATCGCCAAACCCGCATCGATCGCGACCATTGCAACCGGGCTAGTACGCATTCTCGGAACCTTCTCAACATTTTCGTTTTTTGCAGCCAACGCGGTTTCGGTTCCCTTTGCAATCACGTGGGGACAGTTGGTCGCGATCGCAGCAGCGCTTCTAATCTCTGCGCTGAATTACATCGGAGTGAAAAAGGCGGGTGAATTCCAACTGGTTTTCACGGTGCTGAAGGTTGCGATTATCGTCGGCGTGGCAGTCATCTGCTTCGCGGAGGCGGGAAATGTGGCGGGACATGGGTGGAAGAATTTTGCCGGAACTTTCACTGGAGCAACGGGAGGCATCTCCGGATTTATGGCGGCGCTGGTCGCAGCTCTCTGGGCATACGACGGATGGAACGATCTCAACATGGTTGCGGGAGAAGTCGAGAGTCCGGAACGCAACATTCCGATCGCCTTGATTGCCGGTGTCGCAACCGTTGGCATTTTGTACGTGCTGATGAACGCGGCGGTTCAGTATGTGCTACCCGCAAGTGCCATTGCAGCGTCGCAGCGCCCGGCATCCGATGCGGTCGCTCTCGTGATCGGGCGCATCGGGGCGAGCATTGTATCGGTGGGCATGGCGGTCTCGATGCTGGCCACGCTGAATGGAACCATCATGAGCGGCGGCAGGCTGCCTTACGCCGTTGCGCGTGACGGGTATTTCTTTTCGGCTCTCGGGGAAGTCCATCCGCGTTTTCACACGCCCTCCGCGGCCATCGTGTTTCAGGCCGCGCTGTCCGTAATTCTGTTGATGATGGGCGGAAACTTCCGCCAGTTCTTCACGCTCGCAATCTTTGCCGAGTGGCTTTTCTACATGATTTCGGCCAGCACAATCTTTGTTTTTCGCTTGCGCGAGCCCCACGCCCCGCGGCCGTACCGCATGTTCGGATATCCGTTTTTTCCTGCGCTGTTCATGCTCACCGCGACAGTCCTTCTCTATTACACATTCCGCGCGAATTGGCCGAATTCTCTTTATGGGTTGATGGTGATCCTGGCCGGCATACCGGTTTTTGTCTGGTTTCGCAGGCAGAATTCGGCATAGCTGTCGTTCTGGACTGGAAACACTCCGGTTCCGCCGTCAGTTGTCTCGTTTTTGGAATTGGTCTCTCGATGGGCGGCCCGTTGGTTACCTTGGTTCTGGCCCCGTTGACATATTTCGTCCCTACCCTTTCTGACTTAATGTGAAGTTTCCGACTCCTGGATCGCATCTCTGTTCTGGGTTCCTGGAAGCTAATGCATGGCTAGTTCTCCTCAGGGTTTTCA
>JASICF010000393.1 GCA_030044775.1 Candidatus Sulfotelmatobacter sp.
GGAGTTCCCCGGACGGAGTGGCTGAACGGTTGCGTTGCTATGGATAACAAGGGTTTCATTCTGACCGGCCGTGATCTCGACCCAGTCTTGCACGAGTTTCACTGGCCCTTGCAACGCCCGCCCCAAATGCTCGAAACCAGCTTGCCCGGCGTGTTCGCCGTTGGAGATGCTCGCTCGGGCAATGTGAAGCGCGTCGCCTCGGCCGTGGGGGAAGGCTCGATTGCGATTTCGTTGGTGCACCGCGCCCTGGCGGAGCTGTAGCCGAATCCACTCGCTATAATGCCAAAGTCTTTTACTGATATTAACGGCACTGAGGATACGAATGTCTCCGACCCGCCGCGATCTAATTCGCTCAGGACTCGCGTTATCCGCGTGCTCATTGTTGCCCGGTTCAGTAACCCGCGCTCAGGCTCTGCTCGAAGAATATGCTGACCTGAAATCTGCAGATGCTTCGTTCGCGCACATTCCTCGAGAGCGTCTGCTCTTCGATTTCGGCTGGAGATTTTTCCAGGGCCACGCCTGCGATCCATCGCGGGACCTGGGATTCGGCATGAATCAGGGCGATTTCTCCAAGTCCGGCGATTTCGAATTTGCCACGCAAAAGTTTGACGATTCGAAATGGCGCTCGTTGAACTTGCCGCATGACTGGGCAGTCGAGTTGCCCTTTGTGCGCGACGAAGAATTGCAGAGCCACGGCTACAAACCGCTGGGCCGGCGCTATCCGGAAACCAGCGTGGGCTGGTATCGGAGAGTTTTTGAAATTCCGAAATCGGACGAGAGCCGGCGTATCTCGGTAGAGTTCGACGGCGCGTTTCGCAGCGCACTCGTCTTCTTGAACGGCTACTTCATCGGGCGCAACGACAACGGCTACGCCCCGTTTCGCGTCGATGTTACCGATTTCCTGAACTACGGGGGCAAGAACTTCCTCGTAGTGCGCATGGATGCCAGCTTTGGCGACGGCTGGTTTTACGAAGGCGCAGGAATCTACCGCCACGTATGGCTCACCAAAACAGATACCCTCCATCTTGAGAAATGGGAGGCCTATGTTCGTCCGGCCGTCTTCGGAGATTCTTCCACACTGCGGGTCGCCGCGGTTGTCGCGAACGAGAAACCATTTGTCGACGGTGGGATCGTACACTGGCAAATTTTTGACCCCACCGGGAAACTAGTTGGAACGGCCGGGGGTGGGCGAGCCAGGGTCGACGGCCACGAACGACTTCAATTTTCAGATGACGTCGTCATTAGGAATCCGTCGCTATGGTCACCCGAAACACCCAACCTTTACTCGGCGTTGATAACAGTTTTAGAAGTCGACCATCGCACGGTCCGTGATTCCGAGCGCATCACCTTCGGTATCCGCGATATCAAATGGGATCCCGACAAGGGTTTTTTCCTCAATGGAAAATCCGTCAAGATCAAAGGCACCTGCAACCACCAGGATCATGCCGGAGTCGGCGCTGCGCTGCCCGATCGCCTGCAGGAATATCGCCTCGGCATCCTCAAAGAAATGGGATCGAACGCGGTTCGCACCTCGCACAACATGCCCACACCCGAATGGGTGGAAGCCTGCGACCGCATGGGCATGATGATGATGTGCGAGACCCGCATGATGAGTTCCAACCCGGAAGGCATGGCGCAACTGGAGTCGATGATCAAACGCTATCGCAATTCGCCCTCGATCATTTTATGGTCGATGGGTAACGAAGAATGGATCATGATGCCGCAGGAACAAGGTCCGCGCGTCGTCGCCGGCATGATTGCTCGCGCCCACGAATTGGATCCCACGCGTATGTGCACGGCCGCGGTAAATCAGGACTATCAGTCCCACTTTCCCGAAGTCCTCGACGTGATGGGCTTTAATTACAACTTGAACGAGCACGACGCATACCACAAGGCCCATCCGAAGCAGCCGTGCGTCGGATCGGAGACCGCCAGCACGCTCGCCACGCGCGGAATTTATTCAACGGACGAGCTGCGGAATTGGGCCAGCGCGTACGACTTGAATCGTCCGCGCTGGGGTGAAACCGCCGAAGAGTGGTGGAAATTTTACGCCGCGCGCGAGTGGCTCGCCGGCGGCTTTGCCTGGACTGGCTTCGACTATCGCGGCGAGCCAACGCCTTACGGTTGGCCGTCGATCAGTTCGCAGTTCGGCATCGTCGATTCGTGCGGCTTTCCCAAAGACGATTTTTACTACTACAAAGCCTGGTGGGGATCGGAACCGGTGCTGCATCTGTTTCCCCACTGGAATTGGGGTGAGCGAATCGGCGAACCGATCTCCGTCTGGGTGCACTCGAATTTGGATGAAGTCGAGCTCTTCTTGAACGGCAAAAGCCTCGGTGTACAGAAAGTTCAGCCGCTCACGCATTTGGAATGGAAAGTGAAGTACGAGCCTGGCGTGCTCGAAGCCCAAGGACGCAAGAACGGCAAAGTTGTGCTGACTGAAAAGCACGAAACAACCGGGGAACCGGCAGCGATCAAGCTTGCTGCTGATCGTACTGAAATCAACGCCGATGGCGAAGATGTCGCGATTTTGCGTGCAGAGGTTCTGGATGCTCGCGGCCGTCGTGTGCCAACGGCGAGCGTGCCCATCACCTTCAAAATCACAGGAGAAGGTACGTTGCTCGGCGTGGGCAACGGCGATCCAAACTGCCAGGAATCCGACAAGGAACCGAAGCGCAGCCTGTTCAACGGGCTTGCCCAGGCCATTGTCCAATCGACGCGTGCGCCGGGAACGATCACCGTAGAAGCCTATACAGAGGATTGGCCTCCACCCAAGCTTCCCGCCACGCGGGTCGTCATCACGACCAGGAAAGTCGAACTGCGTCAAGCCGTTGCCGAGATGTAGCTTCCGAATTCTCAAGCGCACATTGACTTATCCTCTTCTCGGCTATATGAGTAACTCACGGCCATGCGCTGCCTGTTTCTCCCACCGCTCTTAGCCATTCTCGCGATCGTTCCGGCATGGGCCGGGAAGGGCGAATCCTGGCTGGAGATACAAAGCCCGCACTTCACCGTCGTGACCAACGGCAGTGAGAAACAGGGCCGCAATCTTGCAGACCACTTCGAGCGCATGCGGGTCGTGTTTCACACTGCGTTTCCGCAGATGGAACTCGATCCCGGCTCGCCGATTATTGTACTGGCCATTAAAGACGAAAAAGGCTTTCGCACCCTCGAGCCCGAGGCCTATCTGGCTAAAGGATCCCTACAGATCGGTGGGTTATTTCTACGAGCGGCTGACAAGAATTATGTCCTTCTGCGGCTCGACGCCGACGGTGACCACCCTTACTCCGTGATTTATCACGAATATACCCATCTGCTGATGAGCAGAGCGGCCGACTGGATCCCATTGTGGATGAATGAGGGGCTTGCCGAGTTCTATCAGAATACGGTCATTCGAGAGAAAGATGTGGCCGTGGGTGGACCAAGTGCGGAAAATATCTATGTCCTGCGCCAGACTCGCTTGCTTCCGCTTGAGACCCTGTTCACGGTCGACGAAAAATCTCCTTACTATCACGAAGAGAACAAGGGCTCCATCTTTTATGCCGAGTCCTGGGCGCTGATGCAATATCTCGAGACAAAGGACTTCCAGGACAAAACAACCCATCTGACCGATTACGCGGGTCTGCTGTCTCAAAAAATGGACCCGATAACAGCAGCCAGCCGCGCCTTTGGCGATCTCAAGCAACTCTATTCATCGCTCCAGACTTATATCTGGCACGGCAGCTACGGCGCCCTGATTATGCGGGCAGCGACGGATGTCGATGACTCGGCTTTCAAGTTAGAGCCGCTCGCTCCCACAGAGGCCGACGCCGTCAAAGCCGATTTTCTCGCCTATAACGATCGCGCGAGTGATGCACAGGCGCTTCTCAGTCGGGTGTTGCAAAACAATCCAAAGAATGTCTCAGCCTGTGAAACCATGGGGCTTCTGGCATTCCGCCAGGGACATTTGGCCGAGGCCCAAAAATGGTACGCGCAAGCCGTACAGCTCGATTCGAAAAGTTTTCTTGCTCATTATTACTACGCTGCCATTTCCATGAAAGATCCGTCTCTTCAGTCCGATGACGCACAAATCGAAAACAGTCTCCGCGCCAGTATCAAGCTGAATCCGTCCTTCGCACCCTCCTTCGATCAACTCGCAGTCTTCCTTGCCATGCGCCGGCACGATCTGAATGAGGCGCACAAGATGGAATTAACTGCGGTTAGCCTTGATCCATCGAGCTTTGCGTACCGACTCAACGTTGGAAATATTCTTATGGCAATGGGACAAGGCAAGAATGCGATTATCGTTCTTCGTCAAGCCTCCCGGCTGGCGAAGTCTTCTGCGGAGACTGAGGCCGCCGAACATGCCCTGACAAGCGCTCAACAGCTTGTCGAGAATCAGGAAACTACCGAAGAAGAGCAGGAAACAAACGAGTAGGCTTCGTCCCCGCAAGGCTTGATCGCATGCGCTATATCATGCGGCCACGGTCCCCTCTCGGTTCCGTTAAGAGTCGCCTCGCCAAGCGGATATAATAGGAAAATTCTCTATCGTTGAAACTCTCGCCTGAGAGGGACCAGGAAGGATATTGGGAGCTTCTTTACGGAAGTTTGCTTCCCTATGGATTTCAAGCTCGTTTCCAACTAC
>JASICF010000394.1 GCA_030044775.1 Candidatus Sulfotelmatobacter sp.
TGTCGGTGGCACAATCGCAAGCACCCAGCCAAACCCCCAAATATTACGTCTTCAATCTTGGGACCGGGCCGCTTGGGGGCATTCCCGAGCCGGTCGGCATCAACGACCTCGGTTGGGTCTCTGGCGGAGATAACTCTGCGACGAACACGACAGTGAACGCCGTGCTGTGGGTGGGAGTCCCAGTGGATCTCGGCACACTGGGCGGACCGAACAGTAACGTTTCCTGGCCAAACCACAGCACGCGCGGCGAGATCGTGGGCATTGCGGAGACGGCAGAAGCGAATCCATTGGGAGAGACCTGGAGTTGCGCATGGTTTTTCTTTGGGCCGGATGGCTCCGTATGCAATGGTTTCGCGTGGCAAGACGGCGTGATGAGTCCGCTCCCGGCTTTCCCGGGGGGCATTGACAGTTACGCTGCCGGCGTGAACAACGAAGGGAAAATCGTGGGATGGGCGGAAAACGGCTTTCAGGATCCAACCTGTGATCACAGCGCTCCCTACAGTCAGTTTCTGCAATTTGAGGCTGCGGTTTGGGGTCCACGGCTGAATCAGATGACACAACTTCCCCCCTTAAGTGGCGATCCGGATTCGGCTGCGACTGCCATCAACGACAAGGGCGAAGTGGTGGGAATTTCAGGTCTCTGCTCGAATGCCGTGGGTGGCGCGAGCGCCGAGCACGCTTTGCTCTGGGAAAATGGCGTTCCGATTAATCTCGGAAACATTGGAGGACAGGCGTGGAACACGCCGACATCACTGAACAACCAGGGAGTGGTCGTTGGTTTCGGAAATATCTCGGGCGACGAGAATGCCGCAGAAAATCCGGCAGCTTTTATCTGGACAAAGACAAAAGGGATCAACGAGATTTATCCATTTGGAAGCGATACGAATGACGTTCTGTTTGACATCAATGAAAAGAACCAGGCAGTGGGCAATTCCTTCAACGTAAACGCTAGTACTTCGCGGGCCGTGCTGTGGCAGAACGGCGCGTTAAATGATCTGAATGCCTTGGTTATTCAGCCTACTTCTCTATACCTAACGCTCGCCCAGGGCATCAATGACGCAGGCGAGATCACGGGGACCGCAACCGATACCAGCACAGGCGAAACTGTAGGTTTTATCGCGGTTCCAGTGTCCGACGGAAGTGGGAGCCCGGCTGGCGCACCAAAGGTCAGTGCTAGTCCGCGGGAAGTTTTTCTCAGCGAGTCGATGAAGAGGCACCTTCCATACTTCGTGCGCCGCATGTTTGAGGGTGCTGGGGAAAAATGACGAGGGGTGATGTGGAATGGGGTTTCGTCTTCGTCACTGTATTGAGTGTCCGGAATGTCGCACTCGATACCTGATCGGTTTCAGTCCATATTGCAACGGATCCCATCTGACGCTAGTGTGGCTGGAGTCGAGAGAAGAATGCAGGCTGGTGTGCGCGTGTTGCCGACCAGCAGCTTGCAGCCAACGGGGCAGAAGAGAATTGGAAATGTATCGAGTTTCTTATCGCGCTTACAAGCGAGGGTATGGGACACCGGAGGAAATCCGGATGTTGACGTCGGAGTTTGATTCGAAGTTGGAGATGAAGGCGTCGCGAAAAGGAGAAGAGCAGTGCGTATTAGATGGCCCTGGGTCGTCTTGATTGCGGACGCGCTCGCAGTCCTGGCCGGGGTTGGCTATGCGAGAACTGCGCGCGCGGCTGACGAGCCGCAAAAAAGTTCTTTCTGCACAGCTCCCGAATACCGGCAGTTTGATTTCTGGCTGGGCGACTGGGATGCATTCGATGTCGGCACCACGACTCCTTCGGCGCATGTGAAGATCGATCGTGCGCTTGGAGGATGCGCCTTGCGCGAACAATATGAAGGCGCGGATGGGTACAAGGGCGAGAGTTTGAGCATGTATGACAAATCGAGGAAAGTATGGCACCAGAGCTGGTTTACAAATCGCGGATACATGCTGACGATTGAAGGAACATTTCACGATGGAGAGATGGAATTGACAGGCTCGGACCGCGCGCCGGACGGAAAAGAACGGCGGGTCCGAGGAATCTGGAAGCCGGAAAGCGGTGGCGTGCGGGAAACGGCATATCGATCGACGGACGGCGGCAAGAGCTGGACGCAATGGTTCGATCTCGAGTTCAGGCCACGAAAATAAAGTGGTGACTTCGCGGAACTGGCGAGCTACAGCTTTAGTTCCATGCCTTCCGAGGCGGCGCGGACCTTCGGATAATAGTTGCGGGCCTCGTGCACGACTTTGTCGATGACCACATCGGTGTGTTCAGGGTCGTGATGGAATAAGATCAGCTCTTTCGCTCCGCTTTCCATGACAACGTTGATGGCTTCGCGCCAATGGCTGTGTCCCCAGCCGCGGCGGCGGGCTTCGTATTCTTCCGGCAGATATTGCGCGTCGTAGATCAACACATCTGCGCCTTCGGCGAGCTTGCGGACGGCTTTATCGAATTTCTCGTCGCCAGGTTCGTTGTCGGTGGCGTAGACGAGGATTCCGTCTTTGGTCTCAAGGCGGAAACCCATGCATCCCTGCGGATGGTTGAGCCATGCGGTTTCCAGTTTGACGCCGTCTGCGATCGCGATGCTGCCGCTGTCGAGATCGTAAAAATCGCGGCGCGCCTGCATCTGATCGAGACGTACGGGAAAATAGGGGGCAGCCATCTGGTCGGCGAGCACCTGCTTCAGGCTGCGCGTGCGGCTGGAGCATTGGAACATGAAACGATTTTCCGCATTCTCATATAGAGGACGGAAAAAGGGCATGCCCTGAATGTGATCCCAGTGAAAATGCGAAACGAAAACGTGAGCGGAGAACGGCCTGCTGCCGAACTCGTGCATCAGTTGCTGGCCGAGCACGCGGAATCCGGTGCCGCAATCGAAAATATAGATGTGATCGTTGAAGCGGACTTCCACGCAGGAAGTGTTGCCTCCGTAGCGCATATTTTCGGGTTGAGGGGTGGGTGTAGAACCACGCACGCCCCAGAACTTAATCCGCATAGTTCGAGACCACACGAGGACCCAGTTGTTCGGTGTTTACCCTGATATCTTCGAACGAAGGAGGATATTCGTCAATTGCCGTGCTGGTTCGGGACTACTCCGAAGTCATCGCAATGGGCCTCGATGGGGGTAATTTCTGGCAGCGTGGCGACAAGTTCTGGTCGAGAGACTGGTTCACTTACCCGTAAGAACAGAGGATGCTGAGGGCGAAATAACAGCCCCGCACCCTACCTTCGTCCTACTACACTTGCTTGAGCGGTTAGGGCTTGTCATCTGTTGCCCATCCCTCGTCACTTCATGGCCGAATCCCTAGCCCAATTTTTTCTTACAAATTTCCAGGCGCATCGCAACGAGCGCGCCTACGGTCAGCGGCGCGGCTACCGCATGGAGTGGTTTACCTACGGCGAAGTGCTGGAGATGGCTGCGTGGTTCGCAGAAGAGTTGCAGTGCCGCGGCGTTGGGAAGGGTGAGCGGGTCATGCTCTGGGCCTCGAATTCGGCCGAATGGGTTGCGGCATTCTTTGCATGTGCGATGCGAGGCGTGGTGGTTGTTCCAATGGACGACAGTGCGGCGCCGGAATTTGCACATCGGGTTGCGGGGCAGGTCGAGGCCAGGGTGTGGATCTGTTCGCGGGAACATGCGGCAGGGGATGTCGCCGCGGGTGCCTCCGTAATCATGCTTGAGCAGATCAAAACTGCCATTTCCGGCAAGAACAACGAGAAGAAAGAGGCTCCTGGGCAATCAGGAGCGGTTGTCACGCGCGACGACATCCTGCAAATCGTCTTCACGTCTGGCACCACAGCCGAACCTAAAGGCGTGGTCATCACGCACGGCAATGTCCTCGCCAACATTGAGCCGTTCGCGCGGGAGATTCCGAGGTATCTGAAATATGAGCGGTGGGTGCATCCCGTTCGGTTTTTGAACCTGCTGCCATTGAGCCACGTATTCGGCCAGTTCCTGGGATTGTTTTTGCCCCCCCTGCTCGGAGGAACAGTGATCTTTCAGGAAGAGATGCGGCCCTCGGAGATCGTAAGCACGATTCATCGTGAGCGGATTTCGGTGCAGGTGACGGTGCCGCGCGTGCTGCAATCGTTGCAAAAGAAAATCGAGCGCGAACTCGAGCAGCACGGCAAGCTGGAAGAATTTCGCGCACGCTTCCGCCGGGCGGAGGGCAAGCACTTTCTGCATCGCTGGTGGATTTTCCG
>JASICF010000395.1 GCA_030044775.1 Candidatus Sulfotelmatobacter sp.
CGTGACCTCCGAGGGCCTGCGCATTGAAATGACCGAATCCGCCTCGGGAACTTTTTTTGACAGTGGCAGCCCGAAGCTTAACGCTGATGGCCGCGACATGCTGATCACCCTGGCGCAGGAGTTAGGCAAACTTCCGAACAAATTGTCGATTGAAGGCCACACCGATTCCAAGCCTTACCCCGGCAATGCCAATTACACCAACTGGGAACTCTCCACCGACCGCGCAAACTCAGCGCGAAGGCTGATGCAAGCCAGTGGAGTCGGCCTGGGCCAAATCGCGCAGGTTCGCGGTTTCGCCGATATGCGCCTGCGCAAGCCGGACGATCCTTTCGATTCCTCCAATCGCCGCATTTCGATTATCGTGCAGTACGTCGAAAAAAATGCTGAAGAAGAGAATAAAGAAAGCTCATCCGAAGAAAGCAACCCTTCGGCCGGCACGGAAGACAAGAAGCCCGAGGCATCTTCGCCGCCGATGGAGAATTCCGGCAAGAAACAATGAATCGCCGATTGCCTGCTCGCTCATTTTCAAACTTTCAGCTATCGTGCTCTCGACTGCGTCATCCCGAGCGAAGCCTCCTTTCATGCGGAGCGAGGGATCTCGCGAGGAATGGCACGGCGACGCGCGCGCGATCCCTCCGCCCGCCGGTGAAAGCGCCGGCGTTCGGGATGACGCATCACTGGGAATAATTTGAACGAGCCGGGCGACCGCACCTTGAACTAACTTTACAATTTCGGCAAGTCAATTCCCGCGCCCGGCTGTATAATCCCCGTTCGCTTATTGCCAGTCTTTATTGATATTTTTAATCGCCAATCCCAGGAGCGTTCTCAATGAGGACTTTGGTCCGTCTGGCCTGCCTTGTCTGTGTCCTGTCTTCGTTTTCTCTCGCGTGGTCGCAGGAAAAAGTCGATCTCGAAACCATCACCCGCATTCGCTACGAAGGATTTCACGATTCCAAGGTCATGGACTTCGCTTCGGGCCTGATGGATTCCATTGGCGAACGCCTCACCGGCTCACCCAACGTGAAGCGCGCCAACGAGTGGACGCGGGATCAGTTTGCCGCCATGGGCCTTTCCAATGCTCATCTCGAGGCCTGGGGACCGTTCGGCCGAGGCTGGGCTAATCAATATGTCAACGTTCGCATGACCTCGCCCGACGTTGCCACGCTTATCGCCTATTCCAAAGCCTGGACTCCTGGCACCAACGGCGTGGTCACGGGCAAATGCGTTCGCGTCAACGTCGAGAAGAAAGAAGATTTCGATAAATACAAAGGCAAGCTTGCCGGCATGATTGTGATTCTCGGAGCGGACGCCGACGTGAAACCGCCCACCGACCCTCTTTTCAAACGCTACAGCGATGACGACCTCGCCCACATCGGCGAATACAACGTTGCGATGGACCATCACTTTACCTTCGCCGATTTTCTCAAGCGCATGCAGTTCATCAAAGATGAAAACCAGTTCTTCGCCGACGAAAAAGTTCTCGCCGTCATCGATCGCTACCGTTTCACCGACGGCGGCGGCACCGTCTTCGTGCAATCCGGCGGCTCTTACAAGCCCGGAGAAACCACAACCGTCCCCCAGCTTGTCGTAGCAGTCGAGCAGTGGACGCGCATTGCTCGCCTGTTGGATCAGAAGAAAGACGTTTCGCTCGAACTGAACGTGCAAAACACCTTCTACGACAACGATCCCATGCAGTACGACACCATCGCCGAGATTCCCGGCACCGACAAGAAAGATGAACTGGTCATGCTCGGCGCTCACCTCGATTCATGGCACGCCGGCACGGGAGCCACCGACAACGGCGCGGGCACGATCGTGATGATGGAAGCCGTGCGCATTCTCAAAGCGCTCGATCTTCATCCTCGTCGGACAGTCCGCATTGGCCTGTGGACTGGCGAGGAACAAGGTCTGCTCGGCTCGCAGTTCTATGTCGAGCATCATTTCGGCTCGCGCCCTCCCATGGACGAGCCCGCAATGAAAGATATGCCCACATTGATCCGCCGCGAAGCAGGAGACGTCACCGTAAAACCGGAGCAAGCGAAAGTGTCGGCGTATTTCAATGTGGATAACGGCAGCGGAAAAATTCGCGGCGTCTACATGCAGGACAATGCCGCCGTCGCTCCCATTTTCAAGGCCTGGATGGAGCCGTTCAAAGATCTCGGCATGACCACGCTCACCATGCGCAACACCGGAGGCACCGATCATCTTTCCTTCGACGCCGTCGGCATCCCTGGATTTCAGTTTATTCAGGATCCGCTCGACTACGAAACCCGCACGCATCACTCGAATATGGACGTCTACGATCGCCTGCAACCCGACGATCTGAAGCAGGCCGCGGTCATTGTCGCCAGCTTCGTCTATGACGCCGCCATGCGCGACCAGATGCTGCCGCGCAAGCCCATCGAAAAGGGATTGCCTAAGGAAGCGCAGAAAAAAGACGAGTAAGCAAGAGAACAAGAGAATAAACTTGCGTTCGCCAATTGCGTCATCCCGAAGCCCCGCGTTTTCACCGGCGGGGCGAGGGATCTCGCGCGCATCATCGCACGGCCGGACTTAACTCTTCTCCAGCATTTCCCCGCTCTTCCAACAGAACAAAACCAGCAGCAACGGGAAGCCGATGCCAATGGCCGTGATTGGCCAACCCGCGCGATGCGTGATAACCCCCGTCAGAATAAACGTGGGAACCGAGATCCATGCGGTTGTTTGCGCAAGAGTCGGTGTAAGGCGGGAACGAACCAGCAACGCAATTCCAGCGGCCAACAACATCCCGCCGGCAACCACGCCCAGCACGCCGGCCTCGAGCGGATACGTTTCGCTCTGCAAGATGCCCAGGTAAATCATTTCCTGCGCTCCGCCGGCAAATTCAAGAGCGCCAAACAAAATCGACAATATGGCAAATGGCATTTGTCCGCGCATTGCAAGGCTCCTTTCAGTCGAATCTCAGTGCATTCAGTTCTTTATTTCATACGGCGATCGCTGAGCTGCAATCTCCGCCAGTCGATGCGCTCCCGAACGGCGCAGCAAGAACAACACGCTCCACACGAGGGCGGCGGCTGCCATCGCCGCCGCGAAGATAATCGCGACGCCTTTAAGCAGAGAGGGCTCGGCATGGCCATCGACGGCCGCTTCAATCGCTCTGGCCTTTTCAAGTGCGAGGCCTATGCCCGCCAGAATAATAGTCATCAGTAATGGCGCGGATTTTGGGAAACGAAATCCAGGACGCATGGTGATCCTCCCAGTTGCGAACTGCGTTGAAAAATCAGAGCCGACCATCGACCACCAGCGCTCTTGCAGCGCGCCGCGCAACAAACCAGCAATCTCGCGGAGGAAGAACGCTACCCGCCGCAACGCCGTCGCGTTATCTCTTTCTTCTTTTGCCTCGCAGTAGACGCCGATCATCTCTTCCCCATACTCGCAACGGTAAGCGGCTGGATACAGATACAACAGCCATCGGTAAAGGGAAACCATCACGATTCCTTTCGCGCTGCGCGGAGGTTGGCAACCAGGGTAAGGTGTTTCAGGCGGCTGACCTCCAGCTGCATGTTGCGCCGGCCGAGAGCAGTCAGGCGATAGGCCTGGCGACCGCGCGGTCTGTCATCTTCTTCGAAGCGCTCGATCCAACGCCCCGCCAGCAGGCGGCGCAACGCCCCGTACAGCGTGCCGGTGCTGAGTTTGACGCGGCCCTGGCTCATGTCATCGACATCTTTGAGGATGGAATAACCATGCCGGGGCTGGCCCGCCAGGCTGAGGAGAATCAGGAATACGGGTTCGGTGAGAGGCAGCTCTTTCATATACCATTATGCGACATGTCGCGTGACGACATATTGAACTCGTCGGTCGGCCAAGTCAAGAACAATCTAGTCTTGGTGGATGACTCCGACCGCGAGCGCGTGTCCCTCAGGGATGTCATTCCGACACGC
>JASICF010000396.1 GCA_030044775.1 Candidatus Sulfotelmatobacter sp.
GCGCAGCTCGCTTCAAAGGGGTTTTGTCAGGAGGAAGTATGTTGCAGAGATGCCGCCCGGCGGGGCGGCTTTTTTGTTTGGCGCTGACGATTGCGGCCGCGGCTTGCAGCGTGGTGACGAGCGCAAGGTCGAATGCTTTCGCTGCGACGCCGGAAAATGGGGCAAGTTCAGCCGCGGCGAAGCCGGTTGCGGAACCCACGCCGCGCGCGGCTTCGCCGACCCCCCAGAGCGGGCCGGCGTTGACGAGCGTAATCGATACGGTCTATGCGGCAGATGGAACGCCGGCAGCGGGAATGCTGGTGATCACGTGGCCAGCTTTCACGACGGCGAGTGGAACGGCCGTAGCTCCGGGTGAACTGGATGTGACGCTGGGGACGGGGGGCGCGTTGAATGTGCAGTTGATGCCGAACGTGGGCGCGACGCCGGCGAATACGTATTATTCCGTGGTTTACCAACTTCAGCCCAACGAAGTGAGGACTGAATACTGGGTCGTGCCGACAACTTCACCGGTAACCCTCTCGCAGGTGAGAACGACGCCGGGATCGGGGACGGCGGCGCAGCCAGTATCGATGCAGTATGTGAACACGCAACTGGCGTTGAAGGCGAATGACGACGCCGTGGTGCATCTGGCGAACACGGAGACGATTACCGGAACGAAGAGCTTCACCACGCCACCGAATGTACCGACTCCGGTGGGCGAGGGAGACGTTGCAAATAAAAGTTACGTTGACAATGCCATTGGAACAGTAGGCGCGGGGAATTTTTTCCCCGCCCCGATGGCCGCCGTGTATTGAAATTTGCAGATAAACAATCACAGGGCGAAAGCGCAACCTGCAATCGACGGGACCGAGGCCAGAAAGTCCAAAGTAGTTTCACTTCACAGCATAAAGAGGAAACGCGGAGGGCTGCAGAAGTTACCGCGGCCAAGCGAAAATGCGCGCGCGCGCCGGAGACGAACAGAAACGAAACATGGAACTCACTATCGACAATCTGCAAGCGGGGCAAGGCCCACAGGACTACACGCAAGCGATGGACGGGACTAAGCCTCCGAAAGTGCAGAGGAAACTGAATCAACCCGCAGAGTTGCAGATCAGCCTGCTGGGAAATTCGCCGGGATTTGTGGTCCCGGCAACAGGTGCGCGATTAACACTGGTTAAGACGAATGGCGCTTACGTGTTCACGGGTTACCTGGCGGCCACCCCTCAGTATGAATATCTGGGTTGGGGTGAACAGGGACCGGTGTATCGGTACAACCTGGTGGCGTTGAGCGACGAGCTTTTGCTGAACCAGAAGGCGTTGCCGAATCGTGCGCCATTTGTAAATCGAACTGTGGGCAGTGCGATTTGCCAATTAGCGCAGGACTTATTGCCGGGATGGTTTCAAACGAGCGCGGTACAGGATCTCGATGTGGTAGCGGCCTATGCGGTAAATCCGCAGAAAAGCTTTTCGTTTCACGCGGCGGAGCTGGCGGTCTGCGCAAGAGCGAGTTTCCGCACGATGAACGGAGCGCTCGTTCTTGCGCCGGTGGGAGCCGCTACATATGCGCTGAATGAGAGTGATGGGAATTTTTTGCCGGAAGGATTGTGGCTGAACAGCCCGAGCATGCTGGCGAACGAAGTAACGGTGATTGGGCTGGACGAGCCACAGGCATATGTTCGAGATTATTTTGTAGGCGATGGCGAAAGTTTGAAGTTCTATCTCTCGCAAACGCCGTTTGCACAGGCGAAACCGGCGCTGATCGATGAAGAGTATCTTGGGCCGGGGCTCGATCCGGCGACGTGGGTGGTGAACGATCCATCAGGGGCGGTTTCGGTGGTTGCGCAGACCTTGCAAATTGCCGGGGGCACGGGAGTGGATGGGCAGACAACGGTTAGTTTTATCGAGCAGATCGAGTTGGGCGGTGCGCTCGAGTTGCAACATGGGGACGTGAGCTTTACGGCGTCATCGCAAGGGGTTATCGGCGGATTATATGCGGGGGTGATCTCAGGAGCCGGGTGCCTGGCAGGATTTCAGATCGCACCGTCGGGCGGGAACTCGACGATTCAAGCTTTAATCAGTGGATCGGCTACAGGAACCCCGATGACCACGATCCCCGGGCACCAATACTTCTTCACGACATATTTGTATTCGATGGAAGTTTACCGGAGCGGGGAGACATACCACTCTTCCCTGCATCCGGCAGGCAGCGGGTGGGGTGGAGCAGCGGTTGCGGCCGATGTGCGCGTGGTTCTTGAAGTACAAGACATCGATCCGAGCAATCCGGAGACAATGGTCGCGCCCGCGACCGTGCTCTATGACAACGTGATCAGCGACGCCCCTGGATTCTGCACCTATGCATTAGTTAATTCGACGGACATGCAGTGCAGCTTCGCATACACATATGTGTCGCATATATCGCTGCCCGAAGTAAGAACGGCGTTGCCGGACGCAAGTTATGTTACGCAACTTGTGGGGCCGCTTTCGGATGGAGCCGAGTGCGAGATTACGAGCGATCCGTCTCTGGATTTTTATCCGGAGTACGTTCCTGCCCTGAATCAGTTGATTGTGGCTAGCTACCGAGGGAGCGGACGGGCAGTGGCGCAGGTTGAGAATGCGACAAGCGTAGCATCGCTGCAAAACGGAGCTGACGACGGAACCCGAGGGAGCGTGCGTGCGGTGAAGACTCCCGAAGCGCGCACGGATGTTGACTGCGAAAACGCCGCCTTGGCAATTCTGGATGACTCTACGGGAACAGCTTGGTCGGGAACTTATGAGACGTGGAGCGATTTCCTCCCTGGCGCGGCAGACGATATTTTTCCAGGCGACGCGATCGCGGTCGATGTTCCGACGCGGGGAGCTGCGTTCACGGCGGTCGTGCGGGAAGTGGGAATTCAAATTTCTGATCCGGCGGATGACCGCGGGTTCTACACCATCATTTTTGCGAACGATCTTGCCGTGCCGCTCGGGATGGAAGTTGGGGGAAACACGGTCACCATCGAGTTGCAAGACATGCCGACGCTACAGACGACGACGCAGGTGGGTTCGTATTACGAAACGAACCTGACGGAGGCGCAAATCACTTCTGTGACTTCGACCACCGTGACGGTTGACGCGGGAATGACGCCGCCGAGCGGCGGAGGGATCGAGGTACGCGAGAATGACTACGGTTGGGGGCAGGCGAACGACCGAAATTTGTTTGGCAGGTTCAGCACGGAGACATTCACTCTAAATCGACTAGCGGAAGTGCAGGATTATTACTTGAGGCTGTACGACAGCTCATCCTCCCCGCGGTACTCGCGATATTCGGCGGCGCTGCACGTTGACTACCCTCTCTAGGACGATTGGAACGAGGACAAAAAAATGGGAGCGAGCGACCGGGAGTTGGCGCTACGGGCAATCGACATCGAGTTTCAGCGGGAAGTGTTGGACAAACTGATTCGGCTTGAAACGAAGATGGACAGCCTGGTGGGAAACGGGCAGCCGGGGAGGGTGAAGGTGATGGAAGACAAGATTGCCGTTCTGGAGAGAAACGATGTGCGCAACAGCTTCCACAATCGCGTGGTAAATGGGGCGATCAGCGCGGCAATTAGCCTGGCCATCGC
>JASICF010000397.1 GCA_030044775.1 Candidatus Sulfotelmatobacter sp.
CGCTTTCGCCTGAGCAAGCTGACCCTGAGCCTGATCCAGAGCAGCCTGAAATGGCCGCGGGTCAATCTGGAACAAGAGCTGGCCCCGTTCAACAAAGGCGCCCTCTTGATAGCCTTGCTTCAGGAGATAGCCGGTCACCTGCGCCCGCACGTCTGCATTCACCAGACCGTCAAGCGTTCCAATCCACTCTCCATAGATCGGAACATCTTCCTTCTGAACCCGCACTACCTCAACGTTCGGCGTGCTGGGCGGAGCCGCTGTGGCGTGCTTGTATGGCCGAACGGCCCCGACGATCAGAGCGAGCACGATCAATCCCAATACTCCGCCAATTAGCAAATAGTGTTTCTTGAACAGGGTCATGTTGCCTCCCGCTATTGACATTCTCGCTGGAATTGCGAACCGCGGAGCCGTTTTTAGCGCGGCGGAATCAGAGAAGAATAATGTATTGCCCGCGGATTGCAACGATAGGCCTAAGGCGCCTGCCGCCGCAATCTACCGGACATATGGATGCGCTTCGACCCCAAAAATCTACAATGGTTTGCCACCCTCCATCAACTTTCGACGAAAGGGCGTCTTGCTTTCCAAAGGCGATTTGTGGCGTCGAGCGGTTGCGGAAGCGTCGCCACAGTGATTCGCTAATTGTAGACCGTTGCCCGAAAAGGCGTTCGGGAATGATCACGGCCAAGCTCGGCAGGCGCGGGCTATCGTGATGTCGAATCCGCATAGAGAAGATGTCGCACTTTCGGCTCGCCGGTGACGCAGCTATAGACCTGTTGCTCCAACTCTTTATCCGCTTTGGTCAGTCGCTCGTGCTGACGCAGATGTTCTGCCCACGAGTGGACCAGGAATACCTCTACAAAGCGATTGGCCACCTCGATGTCGCGATAGATCCCCCATGTATACGCCCCATCCCGACGCCGAACGCGTTCGTATTGCCGCATCGTGTTCACGAACTTTGATTCAGACTCCGCAACGACGGAGTATTCAATCGTGACCAATACGGGGCCAACATCAAGAAGATTCTCGCTGACTGCTTTGACGATAACGGGCAGGCGCCAGTGATTCCACGGAGTAAGATCTGCCGTGGAATCGGGGAGCTTGGCGAACATGGCCAGAATCGCGCTCGCGACAGTTCCAAATCCAGAATAGACCAGAGCGAAACGAACACTGCGATACTGGGCGACGCCGCCCCATGCAGCACTTCCCAGAGCGAAACTCCCCATATAGACAAGCGTAAAAATCGCCAACACTCGCGCTCGCACCCAATCTGGAGCGAGGTTCTGCACCAGGGCATTAATAAGGGAGATAAATAGAACCCATGCCGCGCCGCTGACGAGAATAACCGGCGCAAGAGTGCTCAACCGGTGCAACCGGGTGATCGCCACAATCGCGGCACCCAGAATCACCACGCCTGCCGAGACGATGGTTTCTGTGGAGAAACGGGCGCGCAGCCGTTGCATGACGAGAGCTCCGCCGATCGCACCTAGCCCGAAGCACCCCAATAAGAGCCCATACCCGATCGCGCGTCCATCCACGCTTTTTGCCACCGAAGGGAGTAAAGCAAACAGGGAACTGGAAAGGAACAGAATGATGCCCGTTCTGGCTAGGACCGTAAGTATCGCAGGGGAATTGCGGACGTAGCGAACCGCGGCGAAGGTGGCGCCAACCATCGTTTCCGGAGGCGCAGTCTGCTTTCGAAATGGTCTCTTCCACCTGGCGACGACGAGAATAACCCCGAAAAACGATAGGACATTCGCCACAAAGGCGGCTGAGACACCGGCAACCGCGATCACCATGCCTGCTGCCGCCGGCCCTACGGCTCTTGCGAGATTGAATTCGATGCCGTTCAAGGCAGATGCTGACGCGAGATCGTCCTTCGATACCAACTCCGGCAGAATGGCGCGCCAGGTTGGAGTCTCAAACGCGTCTCCAGCCGACAGAGCAAACGTCAGCGCGAGCAGCAGCCAGGGCGAGGTAAGACCGCTCATGGTTAGAATGGCCAGAAGCAGCGCCACCGCCATCATCCAGACTTCGGTGGATAAAACGAGTTTGCGGCGGTCAAAGATATCGCCAGCAGAACCCGCAGGTAGCGCGAGCAGAAAATAAGGAAGGGACGCCGCCGTTTGGACGAGAGCGACATAACCCGGGCCCGCGTGCAGTGAAACCATCAGCCACGCGGCGCCAACGTTCTGCATGAAGGTGCCAATATCGGAGACAAGATCAGCCATCAGCAGATTGCGAAATAGCGGAACTCGAAGTGGCCGTCCTAAGCCTCCGGAGTCTCGCTTCGCTAAACCTTTTTCTGTGTCGAGAACCAATCGAGTTCCTTAGCGGTGACCATATCACGCGTCAACGATCTTGCGCACGTTCTACGCGGTCTTGGTAATGCCCTATTCAGCGCGTGCAATTACTTGCGTCGGTTAACTCAAGGAATTTGGGTTCAGAAGGGTTCGACAAGATTAGCTTTCACACGAGTTCTCTCTAATTCTCTCCCGTTGGATGCGGCCATGTCTCAGACTGCCCTGCCGCAGTGTCAGAGAAAAGCCTTAGAGTCAACTAGCAACTCAGAGAAACTTGACGAGCGCGTCCATCGTCTCTTGCGGTCGCTCTTCCATCAACCAG
>JASICF010000398.1 GCA_030044775.1 Candidatus Sulfotelmatobacter sp.
ACCGACTCGTTCATCTCCGCCGCGTCGTTCCAGGAGACCACGCGCGTGCTCACCGAAGCCTCCATTCAGGGCGCGGTCGATCACCTGCGCGGCCTGAAAGAGAACGTCATCGTCGGACGCCTGATCCCTGCCGGAACCGGCATGGAATACTACCGCAACGTGCGCCTCTCGCCAGAAATGGAAGAGGCCGCAGCGAAAGTGCAGGCGGAAGTTTCGGCCGCGTACGAAGAAGCCGAGCGCGCTCTCGAGATGATGCGCCACGAGGGCGAAACTGAAGAGCTGGCTGCGGAATAACTCAACTCGGTTAATCTTTCGGGGACGAAGCGATTCGTCCCCGAAGTTTTTGTGTTTCCGGCGCGTTTGTCATCCTGAGCGGAGTGAGTGTTTCGCGAAGCGAAGCACTCACGAAGTCGAGGGATCCCTGTCGGCCCGTCGATCATCAGGCCGCGCCGGGCGTTTTCACGACGGCCCGTAAGGTTGTGTTGAAAACTGTAAAGTAGGCGTAGAATCGCCGCGTCAGGCGCATCCTTTTTGCCGAATAAACTTACGAATCTCGAATGTCCGCCAACGCGCAACAATTAGCAATCGAGGAACCCCGTCCGGTTCCCTCGTTGCAACCCGCAGCTCGCAAGCCTAAGCTGAAGCGAGCGATGCTGCGTTTTCTGCGCCTTCTGCGCTTGGCGGTCTGGCGTGCTTTCCAGCACGATGCCTTTTCCATCGCCAAAGCTTCCGCCTACTCGTCCATTCTCACTTTTTTCCCCGCGCTCCTCATCGTCGGCTCCGTGCTCGCCACCTGGAGCAAAGGCGCGCCCTTCATGCGCGAAATCAGCTATGCCCTGTCGCGCATTCTACCTACCGGCGCGAACACGGCGCTGAACTTCCTCCGCAGCGCTGCCATGCGGCCTTTCGGCCTGCTGGTCACAGCATCTCTGATCACGTTGTGGACCGCATCCGGCGTCATGGTTTCCTGGATGGAGGGCTTTCGCCGCAGCTACGAATTGCCGAAAATCTGGGGCCTTATAAAAGAACGCATGATCTCCTTCGGCCTGGTGATCTTCGCCCTGGTTCCCATGACCTTCGCCACTCTGATGGTCGCCTTCGGCAGCAAAATCGAAGCGGATATCCTCTTCTACACCGCGCGCGAGTTCAGCCCCTACATCCTGCTCATGTGGGCTGTCATCCGCTGGGTGATTGCAATCCTCACCAGCATCGTCGTCATCTCCCTCATCTATCACAATGCCGTGCCCCGAACGCAACCCTGGCATAGCGTGCTTCCCGGCGCAAGCATCGCCACCGGCCTGTGGTTTTCCGCGACTTTGCTTTTCGGCTGGTATCTGCGCCACTATGCCGATTACAGCATCATTTACGGCTCGCTCGGCGCGGCCATCGCCCTGCTCGTCTGGATGTATATGATCTCGCTCGTCGTTCTCGTCGGCGCAGAGTTCAACGCCATGATCTTCCCCCGCGCCATGCTGGGGAAAGAATTGATCGCCGCCAGCTCTTCCAAAGCAC
This sequence comes from Candidatus Sulfotelmatobacter sp., assembly GCA_030044775.1. Lineage (GTDB taxonomy): Bacteria > Acidobacteriota > Terriglobia > Terriglobales > Acidobacteriaceae > Sulfotelmatobacter. Next base: position 1,513 of record JASICF010000398.1, read on the forward strand.
GGGCTCGGTAAAGCGGTGAATGAAACCGAAATGAAGCCTTCCACGCGGCGCGCGCCGCTCGACTCCGCCAAACTGTATATTGGTGCCGTTTCCGCTCGTTCGGCTCGCCGCGCCAAAATCATCTGCACCATCGGTCCCGCCTGCAGTTCTGAAGCCGCCATGCGCGACCTGATGCGCCTCGGCATGGATGTCGCGCGCCTCAACTTCTCCCACGGCACGCACGACGAGCACGCCCGCAACATCTCGCGCTTGCGAGCGGCCGCGGAGAAAGAACACCGCACCATCTGCATCCTGCAGGATCTGCAAGGCCCCAAAATCCGCACCGGACGCCTCGAGCGCCATGAACCCGTTTTCTTGAAATCCGGTTCAAAGGTTGTCATTACCCCCCGCGATATCGCCGGAACCGCAACCCGCCTCGCGACCACCTTTCCCGGTCTCGCTCGCGAAGTCTCCGTTGGCTCGCGCATTCTTCTCCGCGATGGGCTCATCGAACTGCGTGTCTGCGCCATCCGCGGCAAAGATAAAAATAAAGATGTCGTCTGCGATGTGCTCAACGGCGGAACCCTCGGCGAGCATCAGGGCATCAATCTTCCCGGCACCGCTCTATCCATCCCCGCGGTCACGGAAAAAGACCTCAAAGATCTCGAATTCGGTCTTCGCCACGGCGTCGATGCCGTCGCTCTCTCCTTCGTTCGTTCCGCCGCCGATGTAAATATGGTCCGCGGAATCGTGCGCGGCTCTGGCGCCGAAACCCCTCTAATCGCCAAGCTCGAAAAGCCGCAGGCCATCGATCACCTCGAAGAAATCCTCGAAGCGGTCGATGGCGTCATGGTTGCGCGTGGCGATCTCGGCGTCGAAATGCCCCCGGAAAAAATTCCGGTGATCCAGAAGCACGTGATCCGCCGCTGCGCCGTCTGGCGCAAGCCCGTCATCACCGCAACCCAAATGCTCGAATCGATGATCGAAAACCCCCGTCCCACGCGCGCTGAAGTCAGCGACGTGGCCAACGCTATCTTCGATGGCACCGACGCCGTCATGCTTTCCGCCGAATCGGCCAGCGGAAAGTATCCGCGCGAAGCAGTCGCCATGATGTCGCGCATCGTGGTCGAGGCAGAAACGAAGATGGATGAATTCACTCCTCCTCGCCGCCGCCGCGACGCGCAGAGCCTCTCCATTGCCGAAACCATCTGCGAGTCCATCGCCCATGCCGCCGAAGATTTGCCCATGGGCGCTATCGCCGTCTTCACCGAAAGCGGCAACACGGCGCGCATGATCTCCAAATACCGTCCTAAAGCCGCTATCTACGCCTTTACTCCCAACGTTGCCGTCGCGCAGCGCACGCGCATGTACTGGGGCGTTCAACCCGTCCGCTGCGTCCCCGGGCTTTCGGGCGATTCGATGGTGGAAGTGGCCGAGCGTGAGTTGCTGGTGCGCGCTCTGCTCAAGCCCGGAGATGTTCTGGGTGTGGTCGCCGGCACGAGCCAGGCCTCCGGTTCCACCAATTTCATGCGCCTGCACACAGTCACCCCGGAAGAGGCGGATGCCGTCGCCGCGCCCCGGCGCAGGCGCGCTGCCCGCAGCTGAAAGCTATAATCGCGAGATATGCCGCAGGAATTTTTATCGGTCGCAATCTGGGATCCGCTGCCCGGCATGGAGGCCGCTTCGCTCGCTACCATTCACGAAATATCGAGCATCGTCGCGCGAAAAAATTACGGCCGCGATCTTCTCTATCGCGGCGACGCCTCCTACGTGCTGCTGCGTTATTGGAATTCGGAAGCGGCGCGCCGCTCCGCCTACGAAGATCCCGAAATGCTGCGCTGCTGGGCGCGCTTGGGGAACGAAATTCAGATTGTAAAAGTCTTTGAGAAACTGGAAGCGGTCCTTCCAGCAGAGGGTGCTTGACCATGCCGCATCCGCCCGCCCCGCAGGTCTTCACCGACATCACCGTCGACCCCTTTGTGCGCGGATGGCTTCATCGTCCTGCCATGGCCGGCGGCGACGCTCTGCTCCTCACTCACGGCGCAGGCGGCAATTGCAACGCCCCGCTTCTCGTCGCGCTCGCGGAAACTTTCTCTGCCGCAGGATTCCTCGTTCTCCGCTGCGATCTCCCTTACCGCCAGAATCGCCCCTACGGACCGCCCGGCCCCGGAGACGCCAAACGCGATCGCGCCGGCCTCAAGAACGCTCTTACCGTCCTCGCCAAAATGGCGTCGCGCCGCGCTTTCATCGGCGGCCAATCCTACGGCGGACGTCAGTGCAGCATTCTCTGCGCCGAACACGGGAATGCTTCAGCCATCGCCGGCCTGCTCCTGCTTTCCTATCCTCTTCACCCTCCCGGCAAGCCCGAGCAGCTTCGCACTCAGCACTTCACCGATCTCCACACGCCAACCCTCATCATCCAGGGCACTCGCGATGTCTTCGCATCCATCCCCGAACTCGAGCGAGCGATCAAACAGATTCCCGCGAAAACTCGGCTTGTGCCCGTCGAAGGTGCCGGTCACGATCTCGGATTCAAAGGGAAAGCCCGCGCGAAAGATCTACCCTCCAGGGTTTTGGCCGAGTTTCAGTCGATCTTCGTCCTGAAATCCTGATGAAGCTTTAAGCCGTTCGGCTCTTGAAACCTCAATAAATACGAGTCCTCAATTGCTTTGTGCAGACACCGGATCGAGTGTTCCGACTCCAGCCGCAGAAGCATCGACTCACGAATTGTCCGCGCCGCCCTCGCTTTCAGATGTCGCATTTCTTCCAGGAGTTTGAAGGTGTCGGCGCGTAGTTTCATACTCTATTTTTCCCCCACTATGGGCAGATTTTTAAGAGAAACAGAAGAAGCTTGCAATCGGGTGTTTAGGGGATGTCAGTCCTCCACCGGTTGGGATTGTCTTCCGGTGCAGACGGGTGTACCCTCAAAACATCAACTACACGCCCTTCCGTGCGTCTTCAACGCCCGGTTTCTTGTGCAAGTGATTAAGTCTTGCTACAGGAGACCGATTATGGCGGCCCGAATATGTCCCACAGATGAGCAGTTGCGTGCGAACTTCGCGATGAAATGTCGTGAGTGGCTGCGCGAGGCGAAAGAACAGAAATCGCGGGCGGTGGATATGAAAAAACGGGCACTTGAAATGCGGGAGCACTCCGAAGAAATGACGAAACCGCCGAATTACGTTATTTCACGATTGCGCATATGAACTTGATGGCTCGCCCCGTTGAACCTCATCCTGTTGCCAACAGGCGATAGCGCTCATTTGGGTTATTTCGAACGATTCCACCTAGTTCACCCACCCCGATTTCGACCCTCCATTTCCTTTGCGCGCGTCGTCATCCGGAGGGATGTAGTTCCCGTGCTCGTCGAAGTGCACGTCGCGGTCGTGCTTCCGCATGTAGACTTCAAACTTTCTCGCCGCTCTACGCCGCCGCCAGCGGTAGTATTCGTTGCGCATGCTGAAATACCGCTCCGAGGCCGAAAAGGCCAGTCCTCGCCGCGGCATAAATTTCAAATACAAATATCCGAACAGCAAGCCGCCCAGATGGGCGAAGTTCGCGATGCCGCCGGTTTCCTGGATCGCGCCCACCAGGGTCAAAAACACGATGCCCCAGACGAAATACTTCGCCTTGATCATGAACGGCAGCGGGAACATCATGATTTCGCTCTCGCCGTATACCATGCCGAACGCCACCAGCAACCCGTAAATCCCGCCCGAAGCTCCGATCGTCGTGGTCAGCGGCGTTACGCCCGGCAAATGCGCATAGCTGACCGCCACCGTCGTCACCGCTGCCGCGACCGTGCAGAAAAAATAGAACTCCAGAAACCGCTGCGTTCCCCAATCGCTCTCCAGTTGCGAACCGAACATCCACAGCGCCAGCGCGTTAAACAGCAGATGCAATAATCCGAAATGCAAGAAGGAATAGCTGATCAGTTGCCAGATCATCCCATGCACCACCTGCACGGGAATCAATCCAAAATAGATGCGCACCCAGTAATGCGCTTCCGGCGCCATGATCTCCAACAGCGCCATCAGCAGGTAGATGCCCGCGTAGATAAGGATCAGCCGTTTCACCCAGCGGGTAAACGGCGGCAAGCTCAACGAAAATGTGCGTCCGCGAGTGAATGCCACAGTGGCCTCAAAGTGAGTAGGTCATCGAGCTGGCCGTCTCGTCGTAATTCCTCAAAGCTTGTCATTCCGAGCGAGCACTTCTGGCGCGATTCGCGCTAGAAGGCGCAGTCGAGGAACCTGCTTTTTGTCCCTCAATCTTCGCGCCGCAAAAAGATGCATCCCCCACGATCCGCTCGCTCGACTGCAAGCGCAAAAGCCCACAACAGATATGGTACCAGTTTGCCGTTGGCGGCTCACCGCTCCGGGGCGGGCACCACCGCCAAGCTTCGATGTCCCTGCGCGTCGATCGCTCTCACTGCAAAGATGACATTATCCTTCGAAAGTTTCACGGTTGCGCGTGTCGCCGCTCCTACCTTTTGGACGTATTCCCATTCTGGAGCCGTCGTCGTCCGCCACAGGATTTCATATTCCGCGGCACGTCCGCCGGGCGAGGCATCCCACGTCAGCGTCGAATCGTTCTCCAGGTCTTTCGTTAGCAGATGCACATTTGCCGGAGGCGCTGGCGCCGACGCCAGCGACGCCAACGTGGCCGCATTCAATCGCGCTACATCGGCCACGTAGTCAAAATCCACAAACTTCTGTAAATCGCCGTATTCGATGCCGTTCTCGGTCCTCACGTTCTGATGCTGATGGTGGAAATCCTCGCGATACTCCGTAAATCGAATCGCGGCAAACCCCTCCTGATTGAACGAATAATGATCTCCACCCCGCAAATACCGGTCCAGCCGGAACACCAGCGTCGGCTTCACTCCCACGTCGTAACTCCCTCCTACATCGTAGATATACCGCGCCAGTTCCCGCGACGGCGAGTCGTTCTCTCCGCCCAGCGCTCGAATCCGGCGAATGTCCTGCTCGGTCGCGGCCGCCGGCAATCCTTCCGAAAACACCCGCACCAACGTGTGCTCCTGCACTGCGCTCTTGTCCCCGCCAACAATATCGTTATTCAAGGCAGCTTCCACGTCCCATCCCTGTTGCTTCGCCATCTCCGCAAAATGATGGCTGCCATTCAATCCCTGTTCCTCTCCGGCGACCGTCAGAAAAAGAATCGTTGCCGGAAACTTCATCTTGCTCGACATCTTGCTCAATACCCGCGCGCACTCCAGGCTCACCGCCGTCCCGCTACCGTCGTCGTTTGCTCCCGGAGCATCGTCGGTGATGTTGAACGTATCGCTATTCCGGGAATCGTAATGCCCAGTCACCAGCACAATCCGTTTCGTGTTCTCCGAATCGTTCCCTTTCAGAACCGCATAAACATTGGTGATCACCGTGGGCTGCGGAATTCGGTCTGCCGGCTGCTGGGTGAAGCTGTCGGT
>JASICF010000399.1 GCA_030044775.1 Candidatus Sulfotelmatobacter sp.
AAAACCGTCGAGTCCAACAGTATCGAGCGTCCGTAGTGCCCTTTTTCGGCGCTCTATGGCAGCCACGCCCCGCGCCTCCAAAGGCGCTTCGACGTTCTCGAGCACGGTGAGCCAAGGAAACAAGGCAAAGCTCTGAAAAACGATGGCAACGTTCGGAACCTGTGAGTCCATGGGCCGACCCTGCCAGAACAACGCACCTGACGACGGCTTTGAAAGTCCGCTCAGTATTCGCAATAAAGTCGATTTTCCACATCCCGACGCGCCAAGCAGGGCGACAATCTTGCCCGCTTCGATGGCAAAATCCATCAGCCCCACAACCTGAATGCGCGCGCCGTCGGGCTGCGAATACCATTTCTCGATGGCACGGGCTTCGATGATTGGTGCGCTCGGCACGTAAACTCCCCATATCTTCTATACACGATTGCTGCAATGGCGCAAAGCGTCGAGCCGCTTTAACGTTGCGTTCACAATTCAGGGGGATCTTCGTCAAGCGGCGAAGTTTTCGTCTGGGAGAACCGGGATTTGCTGCGGCAGACGATCCGTGACTTCAACCAGGCCAGCTAGCTTCGCATAGAGTTCGTCCGTGAATTGGGAGGGTGAGAAGCGCCACTTCCAATTGCCCTCCTCACGGCTCGGCGTGTTCATGCGGGCATCGCTTCCCAGGCCGAGCACATCCTGCAGCGGGATCAGAGCAAGCTCGGCCACCGAACTCAACGCACCGCGGATAAAAGCCCAGTGAATGCCATCGGGGCATTGCCCTAGATAAGCTTCGGCATTACGGCGTACACGATCGTCAACCGAGGTATACCAGCCCACCGTCGTATCGTTGTCGTGAGTTCCGGTGTAGATGACTTTTCCGGCTGCGCGGTGCGGCAAATACATGTGTGCGCCTTCATCGTTGAATCCGAATTGCATTACCGCCATGCCGGGTATTTTGAGTCTGTCCCGCAATGCATGGACTTCTGGTGTGATATACCCGAGGTCCTCGGCAAAGAACGGCAGTCCACCTAGAGCCTCGGCTAACTTTTGAAACAGTGCGTCACGCGGGCCATCGACCCATCGACCGTTAATCGCGGTCGAATCCCGCGCCGGAATTTCCCAGAATTGATCGAAGCCGCGAAAATGATCAAGGCGGATGTAATCACAATTCCGTGTTGCCCAACGCAAACGCTCGATCCACCACTTGTAACCGCGTTGCTGCATCACTTCCCAGCGGTACAGTGGATTCCCCCATCGCTGCCCCGTGGCGCTAAAGAAATCAGGCGGCACACCAGAAACGACTTCGGGTTCAAGCTGGTCATTCAAGCGGAACAATTCCGCATGAGCCCACACATCCGCGCTGTCGTAGTTCACAAAAATTGCCAAATCGCCAACCAGCCGAATCCGTTGCTTGGAGGCATAGCGCCGCAACGCGTTCCACTGCTCGTAAAAAGCAAATTGCAGCGCGCGGCGGACATTCAGGTCTTCGGCTAGTTCATTTCGCGCCTGGTCGATGGCCGGCGATTCGCGGCGAGCCAGGTCCGGACTCCATTGATTCCAGCTTGCTAATTTGTGACGGGCGCGAAGCGAGTCGAACAAGACAAAATCCTCGAGCCATTGTGCATTGTTCTTACAGAAGCATTCGAAACGCCCGCGCGCCGCATTAGATGCACGTTGAATAAAGTGACGCCCGGCCTCGAACAGTATCGGCATCTTCGTTGCAAAGACCTGGTCATATTCAACGCGATCGGTGTGGTGAGGCAAATGAGAGAGCTTGATGGCGTCAATCCAGCCATGATCGGCAAGCCGCTCCAAGCTGATCAGGAGTGGATTACCGGCGAAGGCAGAGATCGAGGAATAAGGAGAATTGCCGTAGCCAAGCGGTCCCAGCGGCAAAACCTGCCATAAACTCTGGCGTGCCGACGCCAGCGAATCGACAAACGCGTATGCCGCGGGACCAAAATCACCGATGCCGCCAAGCGAGGGCAACGAGGTTGGATGCAACAAAATGCCTGCAGCGCGCGGAAAGGACATGCGACTCGGAAAGCACCTTCAATGCTTTGTACACTCAGTTCAGCGTTTAAGTTTTTTTCACATTGCGCTGGGAAATGAAGAACCGCTACATTCCGGGTTCGCCTTCGGGGCGCGTGAGTGTCTTCAACTCGTCCTGGTTAATTTTGATCTTACCCGACTTCTCCATCTGGTCGCGGAGGTTAGCCACAAATAATTCGAAGACCTGTTGCTCCTTCCCCTGCAACAGCGTGTCGCGGATCTGATCTTTCTTTGCCGCGAATTCGGCATCGGTGGGTGCCTGCACTTCCAGCATGGAAATCACCACATCATTGCCACCGCTTCGGATGGGACTGCTGATATCTCCCGGCTTCATGGTGAACGCGACCGACGCCTGGCCGGTCATCGAACCGATATCGGGAACCTGGCCATCGGGCGCAACGAAGTCGCTGCTCTTCAGCGTGGCGCCTAACTCCTTCGCGGCCTTCTTCAGGTCATGTTGGGCCTTGGCCCGGTCAGAAAGTTCCTGCGTCTTCTGGGAAAGCAAGACATTTGAGCGCTCGTTCTTGAAATCTTCCTCCACTTTCGTCCGAATCTGATCGAAAGTAGGGGTCGACTGCGGCTTGATAGCCAGCAGTTGAAAGACTACGAAGCCCTGCGAAGTAGCGGCCATCTCAGGAGGAGAGTTTTCAGCAGTGGTAAAAACCCCCTCCATAAGCTGCGGCGCCGGACCGATACCCGGCACAACATCCTGGCGGCCGAAGAAATCCGGCGTTGCAACCGGAATGTGCTGGGCCGCGGCGGCGGCATCCAAACCCGTTTTCTGCGCTTGCTGCAGCAAGTCGTCGGCTTCTTTTTGGGCAAGTTGCTGCGCCTGCTGCTGCTTCAGAATTGGCTCAATCTGGTCCTTGACCTCGTCGAGCGTCTTCATGTGGGCTCCCTGTTTCGCATCGACACGGATGATGTGGAATCCGTAACTGCTTTTTACCAGATCGCTGATCTGCCCGATCGGCAATGAAAACGCGGCTTTCTCAAACTCGGGAACCGTGCGTCCCCTGCCAATCCATCCCAGCGATCCGCCCTGCTTTGCGCTGCCGGGATCTTCTGAATATTTCCTGGCGAGTTCTTCGAAATTCGCGCCGCCTTTTAGCTGCTTGAGCAAATCTTCCGCCCGGCGTTGCGCATCCTGAACGCCCTTTTCGTCCACTTTGCCGTCGGGCCCCGGCAGCGGGGTCTTGATCAGAAGGTGGCTGACCTTCACCTGCTCCGGCGTACGGTATTGATCCCTGTGTTGATCGTAATAAGCCTGCAACTCCTGCTGCGTGACCTGCACTCCACTTTCGATTTTCGAAGTATCGATAGCCGCGAACTTTATCTTGCGTTTCTCAGGAATCGAATTCGCGTAGGTCTTCTGATGGCTGTCGTAAAAAGCCTTCAGCTCATCAGGAGTCGGATGAAGCCCTTTCTTGATTTCCTCCTGCGTCAGGACAGCGTAATCGAACTTAACCTTGGTGTTCTGTTTATCGAATTCCCGGCGAATTTCCGAGTCGCTCACAGTTGCGCTACCAGTGATCACAGCCTGCAGCTTGCTGATCATGATCTCCTTGGCAACGTTGCTTTCAAAAAGCGCCGGCGTGAGATTGGCTCGTTGCAGCATTTCTTCGTATTCAGTCTGACCGATGAAATTTCCGCCGGGGAAGAAATACTCTGCGTAGCGCCCATGTTGCAGCTCGTCTTTTACCTCCTCCGGGGTGGCCTTGAATCCCATATGGTGAGCTTCCGCGAGCAACGCCTCGCGATCGATCAGCTGGTCTGCCGCGCGCTGGGCAAAAAATGGAAGTAGCACCGAAGCGTTTTTTCCCAACTGCGCTCCCTGTTGCTGGAGCATCTGACGCGCCGTGTCGCGTACTTCCTCTACGGTGACATCCTGGCCATCGACTTTGGCGATCACCCCTTTGCCGGGAGTGCCCGTCAGCTCGCCGCCGAGACTGCCTCCGGGAACAAGCACGATTACCATCGCGGCGCAAATCACCAGCAGAAGTCCGCTGAGCACAACTTTCTTGATTGGTCCTTCGGTCTGTAGAAATCGAATCATCTTCTTAACGCTCCAGAGATATGCGCGGAATTGACCATTATAAACTACCCCCTTCGGACTGGTGTCCCGGCTGAGCATACGGGTAATGGCTCGGTTTGAATTTCGAACCGTACAAGGCGTCATCCCTAAGAACCCGCGTTATTACCAGCGGGCCGAGGGATCTCCCGTGGCACACAGCGTCGCAGCGGCAGATCCTTCGCTCGCCTGAAGGGCGGCTGCGCTCAGGATGACGCCGTCAACGACGTGCGGAGACGCCGTCGGAAATTCAAACTGACCCACTACCCGATGAGCGGGTAGTGCCTCAGTTTGAATTTCTAGACTTCAGCGTCCACCAGACGGCGTAGGACACAAAACCATAGAAAATTGCGTTGACGAATCCACGCTCTCTTGAGTCACCGCTGGCCTGAAAAACCGCAAAAACTAACTCCCGGATGCTTTGGATGGCCAGCACCAGCGCGAGAATTGGCATAACCAGCCTCTCGGCTACGCTAGTTTTCGCTTTTCGCTTTTTTGTACGGGCCACGCTTCCTCGCTTTTGGCAGATAATTGTCTGCCATCATCACGATTTCCTCAAGACTCCAAACATGATCGCTCAGGCCAGCGGCCATGCTCGGCGTGATTCGCAGAGTTTTGTGAATCCGGGCGAAATTGTAGTGTACGGCGTAGATCGCAACCATCGCCGCGTGATTCTGAATTTTCTTGCTAAAAGCATTCGTCAGCCGCGTGAAGCGCCTCATACCCATCCTCATGCTGAGATTGTGGCGTTCGACATAGGACGTGCTCACATGCTTGGGATCAGGGTCGCCGCTCACGGTTTTCATCTCGCATCCAATGCATACTGCCGGAGAGTAACGGGTATCGTTCTCTGCTGGTGCGCCATAAATCTTCTGCAACTGCGCGTAATCTACGTCTGCTCCGAATGCCTCTTCGAC
>JASICF010000042.1 GCA_030044775.1 Candidatus Sulfotelmatobacter sp.
CTCACTTATCTCGGTTACGAATTTGAGGTTCCCTGGGATGATCTCGACGAATCGAAAACGCAGTTTTACCCGAAGGACGACGCTGGCAAGACTCGTGCCGTGCTCGTTTTCCGGTCAGGCTTGCACCTAATGGTGAGTGCTATCCCTCCGCGAGAAATGGCCGACGCATTCACTAACGGAACTTTGGGCTTCGGAAAAATTCCTCCGCAGGGGGTCGACCTTTTGTTCGGCTCCGGTGCAGCAGCATCGGACTATACGCTCGTGAACAACATTTACGAGTTCACTCCGAACAGGATGCACCCCTGGTCTTTGTCCACCGCCCTTCATGCTCGCGAGATGATCCTGCTCACCGTCAAATCGATCATGCCGTCTCCAGCGGCAGGAACAGGAATCTTCCGGGTGCAGAGCGGGAACTATAAGGGCTTCCAGCAAGGAAATCCGCTGAATCATCCAAACAGAGTGGTTCTTACACTCTATTCTGACGACGATGCTGTCGAGTTTGTGCTCTACGACCAGGATTACCGCAATCCGGCGAAAGTGACACAGCCTGAGATTAATCGCATTGTCGAGTCGCTGCATCGAGCCGCGCCCAGCATAGAAACTACAACCGCAAGGCAGCGCTGACCAACAGCCGCGCAAGGGATCGATCCCGAGTTCCTGCTAGAATCGATGTTCGCTCGCCCATAAGTCTTCATGTCAACGATTCGTCGCGCAATCCTCAGCGTCACCGATAAAACCGGCCTCCCCGAGTTCGCCCGCAAACTTTCTGCTCTCGGCGTCGAACTCATTTCCACCGGAGGCACGGCCAAGCTGCTGCGCGATTCCGGCATTGCGGTCAAAGATATCTCTGAACTGACCGGCTTCCCCGAGATGCTCGATGGGCGCGTCAAAACACTGCATCCCAAGGTTCACGGGGGAATCCTTCATCGGCGCGAGGATCCCGCGCATGTCTCTGCGGTTGCCGAGCACGGTATTCAGCCGATCGACATGGTCGTCGTCAATCTCTACCCATTCGAAAAGACCGCGGCCAAGCCGGGCGTGGCCTTCGACGAGCTCATCGAGAACATCGATATTGGCGGACCGTCGATGATTCGTTCGGCTGCGAAGAATTTTCGCGATGTTGCGGTTGTCACTTCTCCGGCTGACTACAACGCTATCGCCGAAGAACTCGCGCATTCCGCCGGCTCGGTCTCTCTAGAAACCAAATGGCGCCTGGCGCAAAAAGCCTTTGCACTTACGGCGGAGTACGATTCTGCCATCGCCTCTACGCTCGAACGAATCTCTGAGCCGGCCACGGGCACTGCGGAGCTTCGCTCCGCCGGACAACCGGGGGCGGCTGCCCCTACATCGGCTGAGGTGTTCCCGCCAATTCTCCGCCTGCAATTCCGCAAAACTCTCGACCTCCGCTACGGCGAAAATCCGCACCAGAAAGCGGCGATGTACTCCGACGGCTCGGGAATCGGCGTAGCCAACGGCCGCCAGCTTCAGGGAAAAGAGCTTTCCTACAACAACATCGTCGATCTCCAGGCCGCATGGGACTTGGCGCAGGAATTCAACGGCCCAAACGATGCCGCATTCTGCGCGATCATCAAGCACACAAACCCTGCCGGAGCTGCGACCGGCAAGACTCTTGAAGAAGCTTACAAACGTGCTCTCGAATGCGATCCGATTTCGGCGTTTGGAGGCGTCATCGGTGTCAACCGGCCCATCGACGCCGAGGCTGCCGAAGAGATGCACAAGCTTTTCCTTGAAGTCATCGCGGCTCCCGGTTTCGACGAAGCCGCCAAAGTGAGGTTTGCGACCAAGAAAAATTTGCGGCTCGTGGAAGTTATCGCCGCGCCACAAACATGGGTGCTAAAGAACGTTTCCGGAGGGATGCTTGTGCAGGATGCGGACGTCAGGCTACTGGGCGATGCTGACCTCAAAGTCGTTACGCAGCGAGTGCCGACTCCCGACGAGACGCGATCCTTACTTTTCGCCTGGAGAATCTGCAAGCACGTGAAATCGAATGCGATTGTCTACGCGCGCGACGGGCAAACCGTCGGCGTGGGGGCCGGTCAGATGAGCCGAGTCGACTCGGCGAAAATTGGCGCTCTGAAGGCTCAACTGCCTCTAAAAGGAACGGTTGCGGCTTCCGATGCATTTTTTCCGTTTCCGGATGGTATTGAAGAAATTGGCAGAGCTGGAGCCACAGCGATTATCCAGCCAGGCGGTTCGCAGCGTGATGCGGAGGTCATCGCCGCAGCCGACCGGCTGGGCCTGGCGATGATCTTCACCGGAGTCCGCCACTTTCGCCATTGAGCGAGTTATCGGCGGCAAAGCGATCGGCGAGCGAGACAAACTGGAGCGCCCTGTTCTTTCTCAGCTCTTTTTACCAAATTAGACAATCAACTCCCCGCGGTCCCTGTACTCTTGACTGTGAATCTGATCGTCGCGCGCAAGAGTCTTTTCCCCGTTCCGTCGAATACCGGGGTAGAATTAACCCATAACCTACCCCGGCGGCTTTTGCATCCAACTGTCAATGGCTTGCGGAAGGGCATGGGACCAAGCCGATACAATGATTTCCAGCACACTTAGGTTGAGCATGAATCGATTTTTTCACGCATTTCTAGCGTTCTCTTGCCTAGCGGCAATTGCAGTCGGGCAGACTGCCCCACCTACACCAGCGGACTCCAAGACAGCCCAGTCCAAATCCGACAAGTCCGATAAGTCCACGCCGACTGTTCCGAAGGTGGATCGTGGTGCCGCTTATTACCACTACGCGCTCGCCCACATGTATGAAGAGCAGATCGCCATGTACGGCCGCAGCGACCTGGCCAACAAAGCGATGGACGAATACCGCTTGGCCATTCAGGCCGATCCTTCCTCCGAATACCTAACCTCAGCGCTCGCGGAGCTTTACGTAAAGACGGGACGAATCCGCGATGCCGTGCTCGAGGCGCAGGACATTCTCAAGCGCGACCCTAACAACCTGGAAGCTCACAAGCTGCTGGGAAGAATTTATCTGCGGTCTCTTGGCGACATGCCCGGAGACAGCAATGGCTCAGACAACATGCTCAAGCTGGCGATTGAGCAGTACGAGCAGATCATCCAGATTGAGCCTGACAATGTGGATGATCACCTGCTGCTCGGCCGCCTCTATCGCTTGAACAATGACTTGGAAAAAGCTGAAACCGAGCTGAAGACCGCGGTCAAACTCGACCCGAACTCTGAAGAAGCGGTGACCACTTTAGCGCTTCTCTACACCGACGAAGGCGACACAGCCCGCGCCCTGCAGGTGCTTAGCGCCGTTCCGGATGCCGGACGCTCTGCCAAGCTCTATTCCGCGCTGGGTGCGACTTACGAGCAACGCAAGGACTACAAAGGCGCAATCGACGCCTATCGGCACGCCATCATGCTGGACCGCGACAACCTGGACGCGATCCGGGGACTCGCCGAAAATCTTTTGAACGATGGCCAGATCGACAAAGCTCTCGAACAATATAAAGTCATCGCCGACGCCAATCCCGAAGATGCGCAAACCTATCTGCGGATCTCCGAAATCTATCGCCGCCAAGGCAAGTATGATGAGGCCCTGGACAGCCTCAAGAAGGCGCAGGCGATGGTTCCGGACGCGCTTGAGGTTCCCTATAACATCGCGGTCGTCTACGAAGCCCAAGGCCGCTATGACGATGGCGAAAAGATTCTGCAGGATCTGCTGAAGAAAACCGAAAAGGCGGATAGCAGCTATTCGCAGTCCGAACGCAACAATCGCGGAATTTTCACCGAGCGTCTGGGGATGATCTATCGCGATCAGGAGAACTATCCAGCCGCGGTAGACGCCTTCCGGAAAATGTTGCCTCTCGGCGATGAGAACGCCCGCACCGGATATCAGGACATCATCGACACTTACCGCGAAGCCAAGCAGTGGAACGAGGCTACCGCAACGGCGCAGGAAGCAGTGCAGAAAATGCCCAACGACCGGGAACTGCGCATGGTGCTCGACGCCCAGTTGGCTGATATGGGCGATCCGGAGAAACCGCTTGCGGACGTGCGGTCCATGCTCAAGGGCAACCAGGATGATCGCGATGTGTACCTGCGCCTGGCGATCATGAACACGCGCCTCAAACGCTGGAAAGATGCCGAAGAAGCCCTCGACAAAGCCGAACTGCTGTCGACCAAGCCCGACGACAAAGAATATATTTATTTTCTACGGGGATCGACCTACGAGCGCGAAAAGAAATACGATCAGTCGGAATCGGAGTTCAAGAAGGTCCTGACTCTCAATCCGCAGAGTGCAGCTACCTTGAATTATCTGGGGTACATGGATGCAGATCGTGGCGTCGAACTCGAGCAGTCGTTGGCCTATATCAAAGAAGCCGTCAGCCTCGATCCCACCAACGGCGCCTATCTCGATTCCCTCGGCTGGGCCTACTTCAAGCTGGGCAAGTACGATCTCTCCGAAGAAAACCTGAACAAGGCAGTCCTCCGCATGGGCTCGGACCCGACCGTGCAGGATCACCTCGGCGATCTTTACCAGAAAACTGGGCGTCTGAAACTTGCCGCAGCCCACTGGCAACGGGCGGTGGAGGAGTGGAACAAAACCATCGCTCCGGAAGTCGATGGCGATTTATTATTGGCCGCGCAGAAAAAGCTGGACGCCGCGCGGGTAGCGATCGCCAAAGAAGAATCGCAGAAGCAGTAAATCTCAGACCTGCTAAACTCTGTTCATGCTGGCCGGCTACGCGGTGCATGTGGAGCAATCCCGCGGACGCCGTTTCTCGGAACCGCCGCATCCTTACAGAAACAACTTTCAGCGCGACCGCGATCGAATTATTCACGCTCGCGCTTTTCGCCGCCTTGAGGATAAAACCCAGGTCTTTACCCGGCGTTATTCCGACCACTTCCGCAACCGGCTGACTCACACGATCGAAGTTGCCCAGATCACGCGCACTGTCGCCGGCGCGTTGAAGCTCAACGTCGACCTGGCAGAGGCGCTTGCATTAGTGCATGACCTCGGCCATCCTCCGTTCGGACATGCGGGAGAGAAAGCACTGGATGCCGTCATGCGCTCGCACGGATCGTTTTTCGATCACAATCTGCATGCTTTGCGAATCGTTGAGGATTTCGAACAGCGCTACGCTGCCTTTCCCGGGCTGAATCTCACGTTTGAAGTGCGCGAAGGCATCATCAAGCATTCCCGCGACTACTGTGCCGCGGAACATCCCGCGCTCTCCGAATACCTGCTCGACCAGCGTCCTCCGCTCGAAGCGCAGCTCATTGATCTTACCGACGAGATCGGCTATAACACAGCCGATCTCGACGATGGCCACGAAGCTAACCTGCTCCCGCTTGAGCAAATCGCCGGAAGCTTACCGGTTTTTGAGCGCTTTTTCCGCGAGGCTCAGCAAAGTTATCCACACGTCGCAGACAAGCTGAAGTTTAATGAAGCTCTCAAGGGTCTCTTTAATCGCCTTACCAGCGACCTAATCGCCAACACGCAATCGCGTATCGAAAAGGCTGGAGTCAAAACTGTCGCCGATGTTCGCCGCCATCCAGAGCGAATCGTGGCTCTCAGTTCTGAAGTGGAAGGTGAGCGCGAAGAGATCAAGAATTTTCTATACCAAAACCTTTATTACAGCCCATCATTGACGGGAGAAAAAGACGACGCGGAGCATATCGTCAACGCGCTATTCGCCTTCTGGATGGAAAACCCTTCGGCCCTACCGCACCATTATCAGGAAAAGGCCGATCAGGAATCTTTGCCGCGGGTGATTTGTGATTACATCGCGGGGATGACGGATCACTTTATCGTCGAGCAGTATGAAAAGCACTGCGGCGCGTGAAGCCGGGAGAAGAGAAGTCCCGATGGGCTTATTCTCCCCCCGCCACGCTCGCCACCACATCGAACAGGATCCTCGGCCCTCTCCGAACTTCCGTCACACGAATTCGCTCGTCGTTCCCGTGCTCGGTGTTGCCTTCTTCTTCCGTAGCCGTATACGGAGTGAATCCGTACGCGTCGATGCCCAGGGGTCGGTAGCGCTGATTCTCTGTGTAACCGCTCGTGATGTGCGGCACGACAGGCGTGCCAGGAAAATACTTCGCCGAAACCTTCCGAATCGCGTCATAAAGCACGGTACTCGTGGGCGAGTAATTGGCTTGGCGGAACTCCCCATTGAGCGGCTCAATCGTTACATTCGGGTCGCCAACGCAGTCGCGTAACTTTTCGAGCAACCGCTGCGGATTGCCGCCGGGTAGAATCCGCACATCCAGATTCGCCCAGGCTTCCGGAGGAATCACGTTGGTTTGCCCCGAGCCACCGAGCATGGTCAGTGAAATTGTGTCCCGCAACAGGAAGTTCAAGGACTCATCGTTCACGACCGCCTGCCGGAATTTGTCATCCTCGATGGCCTTGCGAATATCGCGATATTCCCGGGCTTGCTCCGGCGGTTCGTAAGGAGCCATATCCAGCAAGAATTCCTCCACCACCGGCAGAACTCTCAGCGGCGTCTGATAGGCGAGGATCTTGTTGAGGGCACGCACGAGCCGGTTGGGCGCGGACTCCGGGTTTGGCCGGGATGCATGTCCGGGACGCCCATGCGCCACAACATGCAACCAGAACGTCGTTTTCTCGCCCACATCTACTCCGACGTACTTTACTTTCCCGTTTTGTAACAGGTTCTCGCCGCCTTCGTTGATGAGAAACTCTGCATTTTCCAGCAATCCGCGCTGGTGGGCGATAAACCAGTCCGTACCCGTTCCTTCTGCTTCTTCATCGGACACCGCTAAGAAAATCACGTCGCGGTCCAGCGCAATCTTTTCCCGCTTCAACATCACCATGACGACGAACTGCGCCAGACCTTCGTCCTTCATGTCCTGCGCTCCGCGTCCCCACAACCATCCATCTTTGATCTCACCGCTGAAGGGAGGCACTTTCCAGTGCGTCGCGTCGCTGGTCACTACATCCATGTGGTTCAGCAGCACAATGGGACGCTCGGCCTTCGTGGACGTATGCGGCAGTCTCGCCCACAGGTCACCCCGCCCCGGCGTATACTCGAACACCTTGTTTTCGATGCCTTCCTGATCGAAGATCTTTTTGTAGAAATTCACCGCTTTCATTTCATTCCCAGGAGGGTTCGTCGTGTCGATCCGTAGATATTCCTGCAGCCAGGTTAGGGCAAGGTCGGAGTACTGTTGCATCCGATCGGCAGGAACATGGGCGGATGCCATTGACATCGGCTCTTCAGCCGAGGCCGGTATAAATCCGGCGAGTTCCAAGACTAGAACTAGCAGCGCGAGTCGCATCCGACGTTTGGCTTTGTGGCTTCGGTGGACGAATCGGGGGGTGAAATCCTGAGGTACTGATTTTTTCAACATCGTCCTCCTTAAAGCGCAAATCCGTGCAACGCAGTTTTTATACCAGTTTTGTCCAAAATTACCGTCCGATAATGTTCAGAAACCGTGGCCACAACATTCAGAAGCATATAATACCTAGGAATATCAATCATTTAGAGCTCCAACCTTGTCCCTTAGTTTGGCATCCGACTTGTATTAGGAGATTACGCCCGTAAGTTTCTGCGGGATTAACCCTAGCTTTTTAGGGTCTGCGTAGCGTCAGCGCGGCCCAGCAAGTGGCCCAATGCTTGCTTTTGTGGTTTAGGGGACGCATTTGAATTTAAACAGCATGCACATGCATGTTGGAGCGGAGCCCCAAAACGCTCCTGCAAACTTTGGAGGAAGCCTCATTATGAGCACCCGCATTTTAGTTACTTTGCCACTGGCCGCTGTGCTGGCGTTCCCAGCCTTCGCCCAGACTCCGTCTTCTCAGGATCAATCCAGTCAGCCGGCGGCATCGCAGTCATCGTCCAGCGAAACCGCGACTGGAAAACAACCTTTGCAACCCCCCAGCCGCGAAGGCTTCTGGGGACGCGTAAATCCGTTCGCCCGTAAGAGCTACGTAAAGCGCCAAACCGAGCCCATTCGTGACCGTATCAACGAGCTCGATGATCTGACCGCCGCGAATAGCAAGGCGATTAAGGACACGGACTCCCGGGCTCAGGCTGGCATCAAGATGGCCTCCGACAAGGCCAATGAAGCCGATCAGCATGCCATCGATGCTGGCAACAAGGCCAATCAGGCGCAACAGAGCGCACAAGAGGCCTCAAGTCGCATTCAGACTGTCGAAACAGTGGTCAGCAACATCGATCAATACAAGGCTTCGAATCAAACCGAGATTCGCTTCCGTCCCGGCCAGACTGTCCTGAGCAAGAACGCAAAGGATGCGCTCGATGATATGGCTAATGGCGTCAAGGGACAGAAAGGCTATATTCTCGAAGTTCAGGGATTCTCTTCCGGCCGCGGGCAGACGGCAATCGCCAATTCGCAGAAAATGGCCGAGTCCGTGGTTCGTTACATGGTGCTCAACCACGACATCCCGCTCTACCGGATTTACCTCGTAGGCATGGGCAATGCGCCGGCAACCGGCGAGGAACAGGACGCCCAGGGCAAGCATATGAGCGGCGGGCGTGTGGAGATCAGCTTGATGAAGAACGATCTGGAACAGCTTTCGAGCAATTCTGCGCCGGCCACTACCTCGGACCAGCAACAGCAACCCAAATAGACGGAGAACGCTTCCCATCTAAACGCAGCGCCCCGGAAAAGGCCCCTTGGCAGGCAAGGGGCCTTTTCGCTGCCCGTGTGATTCCGGTTAAATACGGGTGAATTTAATTGTGCCAGCTTGGCACTCAGCGATAGGGGTGGTGATGATAATGAAGCAGCAGCATGTGCGTCAGAAACCCTAAAACAAACCACGCGGCTGCCTCTACAACGCGTCTGAATCCTTGGGTCATCAGCAAAGAATACCGGGAATCCCCTCGCACCTGCCAGTGCAAATGACTTATCAAAGACCTAAGCCTTACACCCGGTAGGCCGCTGGCTTGATACCCAAGCGATCGAGCTTCGACTGCAACGTTGTGCGTTTTAATCCCAAACGAGCAGCCGCGCCGTCCGCGCCGCCCAGCCTGCCATGACACTCGCGAAGAACTTTCACGATATGATGCCGCTCCTCGTCATGGAGGGTGAAACTGCTTCGATCCCAATCCGTTTTGGCTTCCAATTCAGCCAAGGGCGCTTGCAATACCGGTCCGGAAGTCAGGATGACCGATCTTTCCAAAAAGTTTTCTAATTCACGGATGTTGCCCGGCCACTCCGATCGCACCAGCAACTCCATCATCTTAGAGGGGATGTGCGTAATTTTTTTCTTCATCTGCGCCGCGAACTTGCGCACAAAGTGCTCGACCAACAAACGGATGTCGTCGCGGCGCTCGCGCAACGGCGGAAGGATAATCGGGAAAACATTCAACCTGTAATAGAGGTCGCTGCGGAATTCATTGGATCTCATGCTTTGCAACAGATCGCGGTTGGTCGCTGCAATCAGGCGAAAATTGGTCTTGATCGTTTGCGTGCCTCCCAACCGCTCAAATTCCATGTCTTGCAGCACACGCAGCAGCTTGGGCTGAAGGCTCAGAGGAATTTCGCCGATTTCGTCCAGAAATAGTGTTCCACCGTCCGCCAATTCTAGCCGGCCGAGCTTCCTCGCAATCGCCCCTGTAAAGGCTCCTTTCTCATGACCGAAGAGTTCACTTTCCAGCAAACCGGAGGGAATCGCCGCGCAGTTCACTTTGATAAAGCTCTTTCCCCGCCGGCTGCTGCGATGGTGAACTTCCCGCGCCACAAGTTCCTTGCCCGTCCCCGTTTCTCCCAGCAAGAGAACCGTTGCGTCACTGGGCGCGACCCTGGCAACTTTCTGCATCACTTCTTTTAGAGCACTGCTGTGGCCAATGATTTCGCCGAACCCAAGTTCAGCATCGATAGCTTCTTCGAGATACAGTTTCTCTTCTGAGAGCTTCTCCTTCGCCAACCTCAGCTCTTCGGTAACTTCGCGCAAGCGGGTAACGTCCACGCAGGCACAGTTGATGCCTTGAACTTCTCCGGCCGAATTGAGCAGCGCTTCAATCGTGATGTCGCAATAGTAGGTTTCGCCGTGTACGGTCAAAGAAAATTCCTGCCGCTTGCTCTGTCCCGAATCCAGCACCGGCTGTTTGATGGCGCGCATCCGCGCCCCGACTTCCGGCCCGAAAATTTCCTCATCGGTCTTTCCGAGATAATCGCCCTCGCTCCATCCCTCCTGCAGGTTATAAACCCACGTGTAGCGCAAGTCGCGATCCTGGTTGAACACCTTGATCGGAGAACCGGAGAGCGCAACCCGGAATCGCTGTTCGCTTTGCCGCAGGGCTTCCGCGGCTTGCTTGCGTTCAGTGATATCCTGCACGATCGCCATGTGCCAATCGGGCTTTTCGCCTTCCGGCCACATCGCGACGATTTCGGCTTCCACCCACCGCAGCGAGCCGTCCGGACGGACGTATCTTTTTTCCATCTCGTAATGCCGCGTTATTCCCTGCTGGAGCAAACTGAATTTGTCGAGATTCTCCGGCAAGTCTTCAGGGTGGGTAATAGTTTTGAAATGGCGGCCAACCATCTCCTCCTCTTCCAGCCCTGCAATCTCACAAAATTTCGGATTCGCGCCCAAGAACTTCCCCGTCTTAGTATCGACCCAGCACACCCCGACTGGCGAACGTTCGTACAAAGCTCGATAGCGGTTTTCACTCGCCCGAAGCCGCGCTTCTGCATCTTTGCGCACTGAGATGTCCTGGAGAGTTACGATCACGCCGGTGACTTCTCCCTGGGCGTTGCGAAGTGGGCCCTTGCGGCTCGATACCCAGCGGGGTCCGGAGGGCGTGGGGAGTTCCTCATCAGGCACAGTAATCGTGTGGCCCAGCAAAGCCCGCTTCAACTCGACCTCCGGCTCGTGCCCTCGCACCTCGAAAGAAATGAGTTCGCGGAACACTTTGCCAATCGCACTACTAGCAGGAATACCCATCAACTGCTCCATGAACGGATTCCACACTACACAGCGCAAGTTGCAGTCGTAAACCACGATTCCTTCGCTCGTGCTGGCAATGATATGGCGATTCAGTTCTGCCGCTTCGCGAGCCAGTTTTTCAGCGCGCTTCTGCTCGGTTACGTCTCTGGCAATTCCACTGACCACAGGCTTTGCCTGGCCTTCCCGCCTTAGCGTGTTGGTATATTCCCAAATTCTCCGTTCCCCTGAACGTGTCATCACGACAAGAAGTCCCCGATCCTCACCTTGGCGCTGGATGCGATCGAGGTAGGTATCAAACTCGTGGCGGAATTCGGGAGCGATAAATTCCCGCATGGGAATTTGCATCAATTCTTCTACGCTGTATCCCAGCAGCCGCGCGGGAGCGTGGTTCACCGACAAAAACCGCCCCTCAAGATCGTGGACGCAAAGCAGATCTTGGCTGTGCTCCACCAAATCCTGATACCAATCGTCGTTTTCTTGGAAAACCCGCCGTCCCGGCTCGAGTTCAGTTGCCTTCAGAGGAGATGAAAGTTTTTCTTGCCCAGGGTGCAAATCCATGGCTACTCCCTAAGCGGGCATCGGACCCATTGCGTATCGACCCGCATAAATTACGCAACGTAACCGCACGCAGCTTGCGAACATTGCCGCGAAGTGTAGCAGAATTCAGGTCAGGAGTGTTGCGAATTAACACCATCGCCGGTTTGACCCGTTCCGATGGCGGGACTACACTCGCCTTTTAGCGGGGTCCCCATGAAACACGTCGCTCTTATCTTTCTCATTTTCTCTCTCGTGTTTACCTCCCTCACACTCGGCGCGGCTGCAGATGATGAGCACGGACACAACCATCATGAAGATCTGACCACGACCCAGCTAGGCACGGTTAACTTCCCGGTCTCTTGCGCTCCCGATATGCTCAAGCCCTTCGCGCGGGGTGTCGCCCTGTTGCACTCTTTCTGGTACGAAGAGGCGGAAAAAGAATTTCAAAACATTGCTGCCCATGATCCCGAATGCGCCATGGCGCATTGGGGCGCCGCCATGAGCCTGTGGCATCAGCTTTGGAATGAGCCCGACGGAAAAGTACTGCTGGATGGTCTCGATGAGGTCCACGAGGCACAGGGCAACGACGGCCCCAAAACTCCACGAGAGCAGGCCTACATTGCCGCTGTGGCTTCCTTTTACGGCGGCTCCAAAAAGCTCGACTTCGACGCTCGCGCCAAGGCGTATTCCGATGCTATGAAAAAAGTTTACGAAAGCTATCCTGATGATCACGAAGCAGCGGCATTCTATGCGCTCTCGCTGCTCGCTTCCGAGCCGCACGACGATACGACTTTCGCCAATCGTAAACAGGCTGCCGCAATCCTCGAGAAGCTATTTGCCATCGAGCCCGATCACCCTGGGGTAGCCCATTATCTGATCCACGCCTACGACAAGCCGCAGCTTGCCGAGCTTGGCCTTCCCGCGGCGCGCCGCTACGCGAAAATTGCCCCAGCGGCCCCGCACGCGCTGCACATGCCTTCGCATATCTTCGCCCGCGTTGGACTTTGGCAGGATGACATCAACTCCAACCTCGCCTCGATTGCAGCTTCACGCAAAACCGCGGCCATGGGCATGGGCGGCGAAGGTCATCAATTCCACGCCATGAGCTTCCTTTTCTATGCCTACATGCAAAGCGGGCGCGACGCCGATGCTAGAGCCCTGATCGAAGAAATCCGCGCCATGCCCAACAAGAAAGACGATATGTACGGCAAAGACTACGACCCGCATCTGGCGACTCTCGCGCACCTGAGCGCGATCTACCCGCTGGAGATGCACGATTGGTCCGCCGCCGCAGCGTTACCTCCGATGGAGGTCGATGGCACTGCGGAGTACTCGGTGATCTATCTAGCGCGAGCCATCGGCTCGGCACATCTGCACCAGTCGGATGATGTCCGCAAAGATATTGCTGCCATCGAAGATCTTCACGAAAAGCTGTCAAAGAGGAAATCCGAATTCGCCGATGCGGTCGACAGTGATCACAAAGAAGCGGAAGCGTGGCTGGCATTTGCCCAAGGCAATTATGACGATGCAGTTGAAGCGCTGCGTCCAATCGCCGACAAGGAAGACTCCGTGGGTGACGAGCCCGATGGCATTCCGGCGCGTGAAATGATCGCCAACATTCTTCTGGAAGCCAAACGTCCGCAGGAGGCCCTTGCCGCTTTTCAGACGGACTTAAAGCTAAATCCCAACCGCTTCAACGGGCTCTATGGCGCGGCGCAGGCCGCCGAAGCCGCTGGAAAACAAAAAGACGCAGAAGAGTACTACGCCTTGCTGCTCAAGGTGTGTTCCGGATCAAGCTCCACGCGTCCCGAACTGAGTCGCGCCAGAGAATTGGTCGCGCAAAAGTAAATCCTTCACCCTGGCTTTGCTTCGACGGAAAATAGAATGCGCTTCGGAGCTATGCCGTCGGCGTCGAAGCGCCGGCTGCGCTTGGGACCTTGTGTTTACCGAAAGCTTGCAGCAATCCCTCAAGGAATGAGAAAAAGACATCCACCGCATATCCCACCAGAAACGCAATCGCCAGCGGTGAAATCGAGGCTCCCTGCGTGATCGTAAAGTTGCTGAACAGGCCGACAACGGCGCCGCCAATTCCCGCGATCAGAAAGCGAGCCAGATTAGCTCTGCTGGAGGGCAAAAACGTCATGGTCTTCAATTCCTCCTCGAAAGTTCGCAAGAGATAGGCGCACGTTCCGAGCAGCGCGTATAAAACCGGAAGCAGGCAGGTCGTTATCGCCCCGTAGGAAACCGTCACCAGGTCAAGAATACTTTGCGCGAAGGAGCGAACATCCTGGTAAGTGTCTGTCAGCGTATCCAATGCCTTGGGCATATTAGCCAATCCAACCGGTAGCTCAAACTTTGCTTTGAGTACCCGCTGGTTCGCCAACTTTTCACTCTGGGACTGTCCGCCTTTCGACCGATTGCTCTGGAAAGGATCCCACTCAGCGTTGAACACAAACCAGTTCAGTTGCAATGCTCGGGCGTCGATAGCGCGCACAGTGGAGGCGTACTGCTGCAATTGAGTAATCACATCCCCTTCGTTCAGCCCCTGAGGGAGCTTCGGGCTGTCAACGGATCCCGCCGATGGCATTTGCTCAGTCCCAAGTTCCGATCTGAGCCTTACGAGCAGCTCATTGGCCGTGGTGATATCCGCTCGCATGGTGCTCGATATCGAAGAGGAAACAAAAGCAAGCACCGAAAACAATATGATCGGAAAGGCCAGGATGCAGGCCCACATGCGCAGGCTCTTAATGGTGGGGTTGGTATCGTTGCCGCATGAGGCTCTTATGCTATCGGCTGTAACCGGCCTCAGTTGCGCGGCCAGTTTCGTGTACGCTGCCAAGAGATTCGAGACCAATGTTTCGTCCGCGGCTGCATTCGACGCAGTAACCGCATGCAGGATGCTGCTGCGAGTTGGGTCATCGACGATCCTTCCCTTCTCCGCAGCGTACAGCAGCAGGCACATGGCGTCGTCTACAGCGCGGTCAAAACCCGGATACACTTCTGCCTCTGGAGGAATGCTCGATCCTCCGGCTGGCTGCGCTTTAGCAGGGCTGATTTCTGCTATCTCTGAACTGTTCTTGGGATGCAACCACTGTGTTAGCCCCATAATGGCAACTCCTGCGGGGACGGGAGGGACAAACTTTTCCCCTTGGCAAATTGGATTCTTAAGGATCTATCGACCCGGGCTACTTCAAAGCTTCAACGTCCCTTTCAAGCTTTGTCTCGACTTCAGGACTTAGTGCAACGCACGTGCCAAGCCGGAGCGACTAATCGGCGATTTGTTCCTCTAGCATTTTCAGTGGCATACATCGGTGCGCCAACTTTTCCGCTGTTCGATCCTATCCAATAGGATATTGCAAGCCTATCTTATCGATTAGTAAACGCAATCTGGGCCCCCACAATTCCGCACTCTAGCTCCGGAACACCATCATCTTCACAACCAGTCCCAGCATGATCGCTGCGGCTCCCGACAGCGCATTCCACTCGTGATGCTTCAAATACAACTCCCACGAGAATCTCTCCGACTCTCCAGAGGGCTCCGCTGTAAGGCGCGGCACGATCCTCGGCACCCTCCGCGCATATTCCTCGAACTCCGGAAATCTCTCCCG
>JASICF010000400.1 GCA_030044775.1 Candidatus Sulfotelmatobacter sp.
TCGAAGACCATCACGCCGACGGTGTGGCTGCGCTTGCTGCGAAGCGAACGAGCAAACTGGTTTGGGCGATAGCCGAGTTTTTCCGCCGCGCGCTCAATTTTCTTTTTGGTAACCGGAGGAATGTAACGCGCGAGCGGGGCATCATTGAGGACAATGGAAACAGTGGTCGAGGAGAAACCGCTTTCTTTCGCAACATCCCGAATCGTCACCATGGAACCGTTACTCTGAGCGCGGCGCACTGTGTAATCCTAAAAGTCCGTTCTCCGAGCCAGAACCCGACTCGGAGGTTGGCGGACACTACACCAGAGACGGCGATCAGTGTCAAGCAACGCGACCGGCAGTTTCGGTGGCTTTGCCGTTGAATTGACTTTGCGGAAGCGCGGTCTCTGCGGAAATGCCGGCGAAGGCGGTTTTGCCGACTTCTGCCGTTTTCGCGGTTATGCGTTTGGCACGATGCCGCACTGTAGTCTAAGATTCTTTCTGGCGCATTCCGCCTGATCTCTATCGCATTACAATCATGCCGCCGGCCGGCACCGGGAGTTCCTGGTTCCGGCGCGGGCAGCGTTTGCGCCAGCGGAGGAATCGAAGGTAGTGAGTTTCTGTTCACTTATGGTGAATTTCAAGCACGTTCTGCGAGCCGCGGTTTTTCCTTGTGCAATATTGCTTTTCTTGGCTGCCATGCCTGCCGCTCAGGCGCAATTCACGCTATCGGCAGGGCCGCTGGAGCCGTCTTCGGTTGATCCGGGCGGTTCGGCGACATCGATCCTCACTTTAACGTACGGCACCACATTCACGGGCACGGTTGATTTGACCTGCGCTGTAACCTCGAGCACAATCACCAGCGATCTGCCGGCATGCGAGGTGAGCCCGCTCTCGGAGACAGCTTCGTCGCTGCCTTCGCTCACCATCACGACCTCGGGTTCGACTCCACCCGGAACCTATCAGGTGGCTATCACGGGCACCAGCGGCTCGACCAGCGTGAGCACGACGCTTTACGTCAATGTCGCCGACCTGCAACAGGATTACACGATCTCCGTGTACCCGCCGACGGCCATCCCGAGTCCGGTTGTGGCCGGCAGCACAGCCACCTCGATGGTTACGGTTGCTCCCATCGGCGGCTACACAGGGACGGTCACGCTTTCGTGCCTGTCGGTCACTCCTGTGGTCACAGGGGCGCCGGTCTGCTCGTTCACACCGACGGCGACCTTGAAGGTTACCGGGGGCACACCGCCGAACACGACGCTGACGCTGACGACGTTTACCACGGTGACGAATCCGCCGAGCTCCTTTCTGAATCGATCGCGCCGCATGTTCTACGCGCTCTGGCTGGGGATACCGTCTCTCGCTTTTGTCGGACTGGGCGCGGCCGGAAAACGCAGCCGAAAACTGTTGGGAATCTTTTTGCTCATCGCGATCGCCGCAGGACTGTTTCTGGTGCCGGCGTGCGGCAATAACAGCAGTAACAGTGCGGCAAACCAGATCACGCCGAATAACACCTACACCTTCACTTTGACGGGGTCGGACCTGAAGGGCCTCGGTCCGAGCAGCACCAGCGAGGCGACGGTCACTCTGACAGTCACTACCCCGAAGTAAACCTATGCGCAAGTCGAGGCACATAGGAGCGTCTCGCAACCAGGCGGGCGGGGTCATAGGAACGTCTGGTTGGCGCCTGTTTCCAGCGTTGCTGATTTTTCCGTGGATGCCATCTCTCTTGCCGCTGGTTCAACAACCATTTTCCGCTGCCGTTCCGGCCGGCGGATTTTCGCGCGTCGAAGAGAAAGCGATAAATCAACAGCCAACCGCTTCGAAGGAATCTTCCCATCCTGAGGTAATCCGCTGGAGCGAATCATTACCCGGATGCACATTTTCGCGCGGCGACGACGGCAAATACAGTTACGGGTTGTGGGCGGGGGATATCGGTGTAATCGTGGCGGTGGATGCCCGCGAACTGCAGGTGCTCCGGCATCGCATCGAACCCGTTTTAGGGGTCCTGCTCACGCTTCACTATCGGGGAAGCAGCAGCCTGGATGCAACTCCCGATGGCGTCACTCTTGAATTCGTCAATCACTTCAAGGTTGTGCAACCGGTGCTCGACCCTGACTCCTTCAGCCACAAAATCCAATCCGACGCGGACGCGATGGACGATGAAACCAGGCGCGCAATCAAGAAACATCCGGAAGAAAAGGAGACTCGCATCGAGGGCTTGCAGGAATATCAAAAATCGGCCGACGAATTGATCGAGTTCCTCAACAGCCATAGCCTGCGGCCGTTGCATCTGGATCGCGCGACTTCGCAGGGGCGCGGATGGGTCTTCTTCAATACGGACAACAAATGGATCGGAAGCTGGAAGTCCGAGGAGGAATTTGTGCTCCGATTTCCGCTGGCCGGGAAAATTTTCGAATTTCCCTTCAAGCTTCCGCCCGCGCCGGGAGAATTACTGCTGCGCAGGCGGCAGTAAGGATCGGCGACAGAATTCGAATGCCGCCGGAGAACGCCCGCCTACGACGCCGCGCGCCGATTCCGGCGCTCCAGCTCGGCAGCCTGGTGCATGACGACGTCTCGCAGAGACACCAAACCTTTCAGCTCTTTGCCTTCGATAATTGGTAAATGGCGGAAGCCGAATTCGTGCATGATAAACAGGCACTCCTCAATGCTCTCATCCACTTGAACCGCGCGTGGGTTGGGAGTCATGACTTCGGCAACAGTGGTGTGTCCGGGCGTGCGTCCGGCGGCGACGACTCGAGTCATGATGTCGCGCTCGGAAAAGATGCCGGCCAGTTGTCCATTGCGCAGCACCGGCAGGGCGCCGATGTTGTGCTCGGTCATGAAACGCGCCGCTTCCAGCACAGTAGTAGCGGCATCGGTGGAATAAGTCCGGCGGTCTTTTACCAGGTCACGCAGAGTGTTCATCGGGAACTCCTTAGTGAAAAAGGGCCAGTTCTGCGCTCAGCACCGGCCGCTTCGCAAGCGGCCCTACTTTATCACAGAGCCTGAAACCCCAGCCTGCAAAGATTCTACGGCAAAGGACCAGCGGGAAAAAGGCGTTTTTACATTGGGAGAATATGCCTGTTGCGCAAAAGAACGGCGGCCCAAGGGCCGCCAGTTCTTCACTTCCGCGCGCGCTAAAACCGAAATTGCGGCCCGACGCTGACTCGCAAGTTATTGTGGGCGCCGCCGTTGATAAAGAAGATATCGTCGCCGGCTTCCATGCGAATCCCGATCGGACCCGCGAATGCTTCAATGCCACCACCTGGATAGACCGCGAATGCCGTCGTTCCAGCGGTAATGCCAACGGAGTTGTTAAATCCAGCAACTGGGCCAGAATTGGTCACGCTGAAGTTATCGAACCCCACTTTCCCGGTAATGAACACCCGCACCGGACCCGACCCTGTTTGGAACTTGGGGCCGAAAAACGCATGCAGAGTCCGCAGGTGAGAAGGCACAGAGACGCTGGTCACACCGTTGGTGAACGTGGCAGTGTAATTCCGCTGGAAATCGTAGGCCATTTCGGCCTCGATCTGGGCCCACTCGTTCACATTGAAAGCCCCTCGTCCACCCAAACCAATAAAATTCTCCACTGGATTCGCGTAGGCGTAGCGGTAGTACTCGGCGAAAGCTCCGACCTCGAAGTGATCCTCGCTGGCTTGCGCCCACAATACGGGCGCGGTGAACACCAAAGCCAAAATTCCAAACTGAATGAACCGCTTCATCATTTCATTAAGCTCCTAAGTTATCTTCTTTGATCCGCTTCGAGGATCGACTTCACGCACACTTCCTCCCGGCTGAGCAAGCGGAGGCTTCGCGGCAGAGGCGGGCGGAACGTAGAGGTCAGATGAAACGCCGTGGGGGCAGGTTGCTGCTTAGGAACTGCGGGGTCGCGCGCTGCAGCGAATTCGTCGATTGAATAGGGGGTTTACCGCAGACGGATCATTGCAAATGGTTTAGATGGATGGGAGCGGCATCGGCGGCGCTTTCGCCCCGTGGCGTCATCGAGAGAACCATGTATTCCCGTTCTTTGTTATCGAGAGCGAGCACGCGAAGATGCATCTTGCCGTTCTGCAGACGAAAACGCACATCTTCTCCGACGGGAAGAGGAGCCGGGTGCTTTGTATTCCTGGAAATGATTCGATATGTCACATCGTCTGTCGCGAGCACGTATTCCGGACAGAGAGCTTGCGTCGTAGCCTGGCCAGCAGCATCAACGCCATTTCCGGCCGCATGAGTTGATTGGCCTTTGTCGACACTGCACGGCACCGAATTCACATCCAGCAGTTTGCCGCTGAGATAGGCCTTCGGATCCTGGGCAGAGGCGCAGGCCGAGAGCAGAATCGAAGCCAGAATGAGGAACTTCAGACGCATGTGTGCATTCTTGCCGATCTTCGAAGGATGCGTTAGATGACCTCGGTCATCGAACAGAGGTAACGCGGAAGGCAAGGAAAAGGACATGAACGGCAGAAGGACTGGAGCGAGAGTTGCGGTTGGTTCAGCACTCGATTAGTTGTTGGAGCGTGGCAAAGAACGCGGGATAAGAGATCGCAGCGCATTCGCTGCCCCGAATGAGGGTTTCGCCTTCGGCTCGCAGTGCGGCGATGCTGAAAGCCATGGCGATGCGATGATCGCCGAATGAGTCGAGTTCGGCGCCGTGAACCCGCTGCGAACCGGGAATTCGCAATCCATCCTCGCGTTCTTCGACTTGGGCGCCCATGGTGCGAAGATTGGCGGCGATCGAAGCGATGCGGTCGGATTCCTTGACGCGCAATTCTTTCGCGTCCCGCACCTCAATTCCCTGTCTTGTAAACGGGGCGATAGCGGCCAGCACTGGAATCTCATCGATGAGGGCTGCCGTGTCGGCGCCGGCGATGGTAGCCCCGTTCAGGCTGCCACCTTCGGCCTGCGCGGTGCCGACCAATTCGCCGTGGGTTTCTTCCAGTTGAGTGACCGAAATGCGCAGGCCCAGTTGCAGCAGAATATCGAGCAGGCGGGCGCGGGTGGGATTCATCAGCAGATTTGTGATTGTTACCTGGGATCCGGGAAAAAGCGCAGCCGCGCAAAGGAAAAATGCGGCGCTGGAAATGTCTCCGGGAATGCGAGCTTGGATGCCCTGCAGATGTTGGCCGCCGTGAATTTGGACTGCATTATTTCGCCGGTCGATTTTTGCGCCGAAAGCCCTCAGAGCCAACTCGCCGTGATCGCGGGTACGCAGCGGTTCCTCGACAGTGGTTTCGCCGTGA
>JASICF010000401.1 GCA_030044775.1 Candidatus Sulfotelmatobacter sp.
AGATCCGGACCGGTGATTAATCGCGTCGATAAACGCGCGTTGCCCCACCGTTTCGCGCGACGTTGGCGAAGGGTGGACTGATCTCCGATGCCTTTCATCTCGACCTCGTTCGCCGGACATTTTTCCGGGACGTAGGTCTGTCGGTTCCCGTGCTCTCCTCCGCAAGGTCACGCAATCGTTCGAGCGCCGCAAACCAATACCGCTCGTACTTCGCCAGCCAAGGTGTCAGATCGGCGACCAGGGTATCCGCTTCAAGCCGGTAAATTTGCTTTCGTCCGTGCCGCGATGCAGATACCAGACCCGCTCCCCGCAGCCCCATCAAATGTTTGGAAATGCCCGATGCTACAAGATCGGGGAACTCAGCGGCCAGTTGGCCGACACTCAGACAGCCCCGTTCGGCCAGCAGATCGAGAATCTGCCGGCGCGTGGAGTCGGCCAACGTGCGAAACAGCGCGTCCGTATTGCTTGCCCTCACGCTGCATTCACCAAATCAGCCAAATGATCGAGAACTCGATGGAGGTCCGCGCCGCGCTCATAATCCTGCACCGTCTCAAGCCAGTCTGAGCGGCCGATGCCCTCAAATCCATCGTGAATGAGCGTGACCCGCGTTCCAGCGGCAATCGGAGCAAGCGTGATGACTAACCGCGCGGGTTGCTGCCAACCACTACCCTCCTCCAGCCAGGACAGAATGAGACTTCTTTCCGGTTCGAATTCCAGTACCGTGCCGCTGACCCAAGTCTTATTGTCGGGACCGAGAAAGCGGTACGCGCCGCCAACCCGCAAATCAATGTCAATATTGGGACTGATCCAGCGCCGCAGCGCTTCCTGGCTTGCCAGCCAGCGCCACACGGCGCCCGCCCTGGCCTTGATTTCAATTGAGCGAATGACCCGCGGCATACATTTCTCCAATATATTACCGTCTAGTAATACGTTACTGTACAGTAATATTTTAGTGATGTCAACGGCAGCCCCATCAAGCGCCTCGGCAACATGCCGCCTTCGGTGGGCTCCTCCGATGATTGGCGCCCAACGAGGTTCTGGCCTCGCCATGTGCCTCAACTGTGCCCTGACTTTTTCTCTTGACATTTCTCATCCCAAGAGGAAAATTAAGAACACTTTCTCGTGACCTCGATGGTCCCCGGGCGCTCGCCCGGAGGAAGTCGGAGTTGTTGCGGCACGAGACGAATCAACCAGGGTTTTCACGGGTCATTTCCCCAGGGAATAAAGAACTCAAAACTAAGGCGCAGCGTTCTCTTCTTCTGCTCTGACGCCTTGCCATCGATTCGAGGGAGTTCCATGGGACCGCTGGATTTAGTGAATCTCACTCCGTTGATGGCGCGCACGAGCGGTCGGGCCGAAATCAAGATCGGACTTATCGATGGCCCTGTAACTCTCGACCATCCCGATCTTGCCGCTCAAAACATTCATCAGGTCCCAGGGAAGCAACCTGGCGCTTGTTCCCGCGCAAGCAGTCTGGCTTGTTTGCACGGAACATTCGTCGCCGGAATGCTGATGGCAAAGCGCGGATCGGTCGCGCCGGCAATTTGCCCGGACTGCTCACTGTTGGTGCGTCCCATATTTGCGGAGACGGCGTCGGCGAATGGAGACATGCCGAGCGCAAAGCCGGAGGAATTAGCATCGGCCATTGTCGACACCGTGAATGCGGGAGCCCGAGTAATAAACCTGAGTGCCGCCCTCGCTCAACCATCGGCCGGCGGCGAGCGCGAACTCGAGCAGGCTTTGAACTATGCCATGCGGCGCAATGGATTGGTTGTCGTGGCGGCCGGAAATCAGGGAACAGTAGGCAGTTCAGTCATTACGCGGCATCCGTGGGTGATCCCGGTTGCCGCTTGTGATCTGCGGGGACACACTATGACGGCATCGAATTTGGGCAACTCCATCGGCAGGCATGGCTTGACCGCGCCAGGGAGCGACATCACCAGTCTTGTGTCGGACGGCAAGCCGCAGAGATTCGGTGGAACCAGCGCGGCGGTCCCCTTCGTTGTTGGGGCCATCGCCCTGCTCTGGTCCGAATTTCTCGGGGCCAGCGCCGCGCAAATTAAATTGGCCGTCACCCAAACTGGCAGCCAAAAACGTAAGGCGATCGCGCCACCCTTACTGGATGCATGGGCGGCCTTCGAAGCCATGAACCCCGCTGGGAGAAAACAATAATGCAGAAGAACGAAACGAAGCCGGAAGCGAACGAGCCGGATTCAGATCGCCGGCCGCGCCGGGTGCGGCTGCCGGGCTTTCTGATCGAAGAAGAAGTCGGTCTCGGCGACGTGATCAAGCGGGCCACATACGCGATGGGAATTCAACCCTGCGGAGGCTGCCAGAAACGCGCTGCGGCGCTTAACAAATGGATGACATTCACCCGCTAGTTATGGGGGAGGTAGAAAACTTCTTTTAAGGAGCAGCACAATGGAGCAATCAGTCGCTGAACTTCAAGAGCAACCAGCCATCACAATCGCCGGCAACTCGTCGACACGAGCGGCCTCTTCCGCCGCGCCGGCAGCGGCCGGCGTCTCCCCCCAGGCCTGCTCGACTTGCGGAGGAGCTGCGTCCGGCAACGGGGGCGCCACGCCTCCTTCCTGGATTTACGCCATGGGCAACATTGAGGCCCGCTTTCCCACCATTGCCCATGAGAAGGAGTTTGCCCAAGTCACCGGTCGAGAAAAGACTTCCGGACAAACCGATTACCAGGCGCTGCACGCTGTTCTCAGCAAAGCCGAGAACCGTTACCTCGCCCGGCAGCTCGGTTATGTTATGACCATCAAAGGACTGGAAACCTACTTGCTTCGCCCGCGTGATCCCGCTGACTTCAGCCTCCTGATCGAAGCCATCCGCCCGAATCCCAGCCCTCTCGACCTCGATGTCGTAATCGGGGTCAAGGGACCCATTGCTCCACCGGAAATGTGCAACGGTTTGATGGTGCCCGTTGTGGCCTTCGATCAGGTTTATTCCTTCGACCGCGATGCTCTTCTGAAGTCGCTCGCCAAGCCGGAGAGGATTTCAGCCAAGGAATTTGCGCCCGCCGCCGAGGAAATGCTTGATCGCATCCTGCACATGACGGACAACGCGGGAGACCAGGACGAGCATCGTGCCTTGAACTATCTCGCGGTCCGTTATCAGGCCATCTATGCCAAAGCCGCGGAATATTTCGCCCAGAACCATTCGCTCACTGCAGTGAATGTTCAGTCGTCGACGCTCAGCGGCACTCGCAAAGTGCTGGAAGTGGTCTTCTCCTACACCAATCGGAACACGGATGTCGTCGATAAGCAATTCGTGCGCGTGGACGTGACCGACGAGTTCCCGTTTCTCGTGACGAAGCTGTCACCGTATTACGACCGTTAGATCTGACCAGTCTTGGAGATGACTGTGAATCGATGAACGCCACAAGAATGGGCATTAGTTAGAGGGCACATTGAAAGACAAGGAGAAAGTATGAGCATTCAAGCAGTAGCAGTGTTTGGCAACTGGCGGGAAATAATTGTCGAGGGTCCTATCGTGATCACGTTCA
>JASICF010000402.1 GCA_030044775.1 Candidatus Sulfotelmatobacter sp.
CCCCAACGACGATCCTCTCCAATCAACAATCGAATTATCGCTAGAGCCTTGCCTGAATCTTGCCCGCCAGGGTGCGAAAGTCCGATACGCCCTGCAGCTCGTAGTCCGGAAGCTCGATATGAAAATGGTTTTCCAATTTCGTGAGCAAATCGAGCGTCTGCAGGCTGTCAATTCCCAGCGTCTTGAAAAAATCATCGTCCGGCTGCAGCTTTTCTTTCGGCACTTTGAAGTGCGCTGCGGCGAAGTTCAGAATTTCATCGAGCGTCTGATCGGTAGTAGGCATAGGTCCTTAGATAAACTTTTTCATCAACGAAGGTCCTTGTAAGTCGCCCTGCCAGGAACATCTGTTTTGTCACGTCTGTTTTGTCACTTCGACGTGCGCGGCACGGCGCTACGGCAGGTACGGTTGCGCGTCCGTACTATTCACAAATCTGCGCAACCCCGATTGCACCGCCGGCCGCGTGAACAGCTCGCAAAAGAGATCGATCTCCCGCCGCAGTTCGTCGTGCGGCACCGGCTTAATAAATCTCTTGGCTGCGGTTGCGGTTGCGCGATCAAACTTGCCTAACTGAGCCGCGGTTGCCTGCGCGGCGCGCAACGACTCACCTTCACCAACTACCTGGCTCACCAGCCCGATCTGCTGCGCCTTCGTCGCGTTGAAGCTGCGCCCGGTAAGCAATAGATCTCTCACCACCGCATTTCCCAAATCCCGCTTCAGACGGGGAATTCCGCCGAAGCCGGGAATAAGGCCGAGACGCAATTCCGGAAAACAAAAACGCGCCGTCTTGTCGGCGATGATCAAATCGCAGGTCAACGCCAGTTCGAATCCCCCTCCGAACGTGATGCCGTGTACCGCCGCGATTGTGGTTATGGGAGCCGTATCAATCAAATTCAGCACTCGGTGAATGCGCTCCAGAAAATCCCGTACACCCCTAAGCGCTGCAGCTTTGTCCATGCCCTCCGAACGCTGGAATAGCTCTCGCAGGTCCGCCCCCGCGCAAAATCCCGGCTTCAATTGACTGTGAATTACCAGCGCATGGGCCGATTCCTGCATCCGCTGTAAGTCGGCAGCAAAGGTTTCCAACTCTGCGAGCGATGCCGATCCCAATTCGTTACACGGCGCGCGATGCAGCGCCAGTTCAATTACTCCATCTTTGAGCGCCCAGGATAAAGCCTTTTCGCTCGAGGGAACTCTGGATGATGATTCCATCGGCTGTTCGCGCAACGCGCCGTGCTCTGTAGTTTCCAGACTCACTCCGCCTTTAAACTGCCTGCTTCACTGCATACATTTCTTCAATCTCGTTTTTCATGCGGGCCGCGATGATATCGCGCTTGAGTTTCCCGTTCACCGTCAACGTGCCGCTTTCAATTGTGAAGGCACCCTCGCGGATTACAAAAGCCCGCACCTGCTTATAATGAGGCAGTTCATCGTTTGCCAAATCCAGCGCGCCCTGCACCTGCTCGGGTTTCACTTTTCCCGTCACAATCGCCGACAAATATCCCCGGCCGTTCCCGACCAGCACGACTTGCTGAGCCTCCGGTAAATTTTTCGCGATTGCTGCCTCGATGGGTTCGGGCGAGATCTTGTGTCCCGATCCCAGGACAATCAGATTCTTGATTCGTCCCGCGATCCGCCAGTTGCCCGCCGCGTTCACCTCGCCCTGATCGCCGGTATGAAGCCATCCTTCGTCTAAGGCTTGCGCCGTCTGCTCCGGCCTGTTCCAGTATCCGGGGAAGACATTTGGCCCGCGCACGACAATCTCGTCATTCTCCCCGAGCCTCATTTCCATTCCAGGGATTGCCGGACCGACGCGCCCGACCTCAACGTGATCTGGATCATCCATGGTGCAGATGGCAGTGGTTTCCGTGAGCCCGTAGACTTGCAGCACGCGAATTCCGAGCATCATGAAATAAAGCTGCGTCTCTGCGCTCAGCGGGGCCGACCCGCAGATCAGCGCTCTCAGGTTCTTGCCGATCATTTTTTTTCGGATGGTCGGAAAGATCACTAAGTCTGCCAACCACAACCAGAATCCGTCGCCGGGTTGCGATTGTCTCTCGTGCCGGCGCGCCCAAGCACCCTTAGCACGGGAATAAATCGTCTGCGGAACCCCGCCGTTTTGCCAGAGTTGCGCGTCTACCGCGCGCCTCATGCGCTCAAGCAACTGTGGGACGTTAAGGCAATAATCCGGCGCCACGGTGCGTAGATCGTCGGCGAGGCTGGCCAGATCCATGTTGATCGTCACCAGGCTGCGCCGCAGGAGAAATGTGAGCATGGCGATCCATGAAGCGGCAAAGGTGAACGGCAAATAATGAAAGATGCGATCCTGCGCGGTCGAGCCAGACATCAATTGGGCCAGACGTTGCGATGTGCGTTCCAGCATGAAACCCACATTCGTCGCCGTCAGCACGACGCCTTTTGCCTCGCCGGAAGTTCCCGAAGTATAGATAATCGTAACCGGGGCATCTTTCCCAACTTGCAGACGTTCCAGTTGTATGCCGTCGACACCGGTGAAAATTTCATCGAACAAGTATTGCGGGGGCGCTTCCGCCCAGGTCTGAGCGATCGAGTCGCGCAGCGCTGCATCGCCACAACACAATAACGAAGGAGTGGAGTCCTTCATCATCGCGATCAGTTCTGCCGGCGCTTGGCGCGCATAAAGCGGCACGACAATCAGCCCTTCGGCCATCAGCGCTAAATCCATCGCGAGCCAGCGAATACTGTTGGGCGCGAGCAGCGCGCAACGGTCGCCCTTCGGCAATCGCTTTGCGGAGATAAATGTTCTCGCTTTCCGCACCAGTTCCAGCAGTTCATTGCCGGTGACGCCGGAAATCTGTCCGTCGCGAATTTCCGCGAGGATGCGCGTATCGCCAGCGGCGCGCAATTGCGAAAATATTTCTCCGACGAATGTGATCGATGCGCTCACGGAATAGTTAAGCGAACAACTAGCTGTACGATGAAACTAAATCCTTCAGGTTTTGGCTGATCGGCGGCAGGTAATCCTCCCAACTCCACTCTCCCCGCCGCGTGCCGAACTCCGGATACCGCCGCTGCACTTCCTCCTCGAAATACACACCCATGCGGGCCATAACTTTCAGGTTCCGAACCACCGTGCGCGCGATTCCATCCGCGATCGATTCGCCGTCGCGGCTCAGTTTTTCGAGAGCAGCCAGCAGCTTTCCCTCCAGCTCCGGATCGTCAACCGTCATTAGCAAATCCTGATGCCCTCGCTCGCGCATGAGATTGCGGATGCGCTCGTCCATCGTAATCCCCGCCGATGGCACCAGTCCCGGCATAGAAGTCACGATCCCGTGATAGCGCGACGAAGCCATCATATGGCATGCCCGCAGCACGCTCACCAATTCGTACATGTTGTATTCGTCGGACGTCAGCACAGGAATACCCCCGCCGAGCTTCTCTGTTATGCGTCGCG
Source organism: Candidatus Sulfotelmatobacter sp. (assembly GCA_030044775.1). GTDB lineage: Bacteria > Acidobacteriota > Terriglobia > Terriglobales > Acidobacteriaceae > Sulfotelmatobacter. The sequence goes on from JASICF010000402.1 coordinate 3,432, forward strand.
CCGGGCGCGCATCGAGCCGCTCGGTCGCTACGAAAATCACAAATACGCTTTTTCTCTTGCGAAAAGCATCGACCGCGTTGGCAATGGCCGTCAGATACCGTTCATAGGCGGCGTCAGCGGCCGGGCCAGAGTTATGGAAATACGGGCCGCGATAATGGCTTTTCTTGTAGGCGCCGATCGTGCTCAGCAATGCGAGCTTCGCGACCGACGCTCTTACCGGCCACTCAAAAGGATTGATCGGGCACACAACCAGCACCGGCGTTCGACCGTCCCAGCCAACTTTTCGCAAAACACTTTGCCCATACTCCGGCGGCCTCGGCTCGAAGGTCCACGCCGTGTCCGTTCCTAATTCCGTTGGCACTCCCAACTCGCGCAAAACTGTGCGAGATTCCTCGTTGCGCGTGATCACAAACGAATTTCTGCAATAGCGGCCGCACATTTTAGCGAGCAGCGGATCCATGTAGCCGGCTTCGCCGCCGTATCCAACCGAAAGCTTGTTCTGCACGGCGGCCAGCCCGAGCGAACCGATCATCATCGTGGTAAGCGCGTTGGCAAACTTGCTCTTGAACATCGATCCTTCGCAGGCGACCACCCCGTGATACTTCGGAACCTCGTTCGCCAGAAATGGCGGAAAAATATCGGGCAGGCGAACCTGCGCGGTATTTTCGAAATAGCCGCGAGAGCGTTCGAAATCGAACGTCATCGCCGTGAATTCCACGTGCTCGGCTCCAAGAATGTGCCGAATCTGCCGCAGCATCTCTTCGACCCGTACATCCGAACCCATGTTGCGAGTGCCGTTGTAACCTGCAAACAGCAGCTTGAGCTTTTCACCCGGCTTCCAGCGGTTACCTCCGCCGAGCATCCACGCCGCTTTGGCACGTTCGATCGAACCGCTGACCCACGCTTCTAAAATGAAATCCATCATGCCGCCGTCCCTCCCGCCGCAACCGGCCAGGGCTGATAAGGATACGCGAAGTGATTTTCACGGCTGAATTTCAGCAGCGGATAGGAATATCGCGAGAACGGCGCCGGTTTCTTGCCCAGTTCGTCCGTGACTCGCCGGTTGTCGAACACCGTATTCCACACCAGGTATGGCATGAAAACCTTCATCAGGGAGGCGCCTTTGCTGATCGCTCCCTTACGGTTCGCCAGGAAATTCACGGATGAGGAGAATGGTTTTTCCGCCACCGGCACAAAGACCGGGGGGCGCCTGTTCTGCGCCGCGGCGAGCGCTCCTGTGATTTCTCGAAAACTCTGCGACTCGATTCCCGAAGATAAATGATACGTATCGTGCTCGGGTTGTGACTTCTGATGCAGCGTGGCGATTGCTTCGGCCACGAAGTCCACGTTTACGATGTCGATCTTATCTGTCGGGCGAAACGGCAGAGCCGGCAATCCTGCGAGAAATACGAAGGCTTTCACCATGTCGAACTGCGTGGTCTCTGCGTACCGGCTGTCGCCGAGGACGATGCTGGGTCGAAAAACGATTTTCGACGTGTCCGGCAATAACATTCGCATCATGTGCTCGCAGAACTTCTTCGTCCGCGCATACGGATCGTAATCCGAACGCTCCCAATCGATCGATCGATCCTCGCTGACAACTTCGTTTTGCCGTTTCCCGGCTACCGCAACCGTGCTCACCAGGCTGAAGCGCCTCAACCCGTGATAGTGCTCGATCTGCCGCGCAAGCGTCAGCACCTCCAGCGTGCCGCGCAGGTTAACGTTGAGGCAGCTCTTCTCCGATTTTCGATTCAGCGAGGCGGCGCAGTGAATGATCGAATCCGTGGTGTGCACCAGGCGGTCGTAGTCATCGCGTCCCAAACCGAAACCAGGATCGGTCAAATCGCCACGAAACACTCTTATGCGGGTCTGCAGATGCTCATAGAAATGCGGGAAGTCAAGGTGCAATTGCAGCGCTTGCCACAACCGCCCTTCGGCCTCGCCTGCATCCCGGGCGCGCACCAGCACGTTCAAAGCAGCCCCGTGATCGCGCAACAGATTTGCCGCCACGTGCGCCCCGATGTATCCCGTCGATCCAGTCAAAAGAATCGCCATTCACCAATTCCCGCCCGTCCCGGTTTTCACCGTTTCGCCATTCTCCACGGGCCGGAGCTGCAAATTGCGCGCTGGACGTGCCTCCAGCGGCCTGCCTTCAATCAGAGGATAGGTCCATCGCCGGAGCGCGGGGATATGCACGTTGATCCAGTAATCCCACCAGTCGAGTTTTCGCGCATCGTAGCCAAATTCTTCGCGCTCGTCTTCGGCCAGCGCGTGCGAGAGCTTTTCGATGTTATCCGCAGCGAAGTCGTGTTCATTGAGCAGGATGAAAGGTTCAAACAACTCAATCAGCTTTTCCACCCGCTCCAGATTGCGTTCCGCCTTGGCAAGGGGCGTTTTTTTCAGCGGCAG
>JASICF010000043.1 GCA_030044775.1 Candidatus Sulfotelmatobacter sp.
CGGCGATCAACGGGCATTGCGTGGGCGGGGGGTTGGAGATTGCCATGGCAGCCGACATCCGCATTGCACGCAAAGACGCGGGCAAGATCGGACTGCCGGAAGTGAACCTGGGAGTGCTTCCGGGAACCGGGGGGACGCAGCGGCTCTCGCGCCTAGTGGGAAAGAGCAAGGCCATCGAGCTGATGGTTACCGGCAACACGTTCTCGTTCGAAGAAGCGCAGGAACTGGGAATTATCAACGACATTTACGATCGCGAGAAATTTATGGAGAACGTGATCGAGTATGCGAAGCAATTCTGTCCGCCAAATAAAGCGGCGAAGGCGGTCGGGCGCATCAAGCGGGCGGTGCAGACGGGATGGGAAATTCCGATGGAATCGGCGCTGGCGGTGGAGCGGGAAAATCAGCAATTGCTCTTCCAGAGTGAAGACGCGAAAGAAGGCCTGGCTGCATATGTCGAGAAGCGGCCGGCGACATTCAAGGCGAAATGATCGCGATGGCGCGCCGTGAGCGAAACGAGGGATCTCTTGCGAAATCTGGTCTTTAAGGACACACAGAAATGCTTGCGGCAAGAACAAAGCTTGAGCTCGGCCAACTGTTGATCGACGGCAAGTGGGTTGACGGCGCGCGAACATTCGACACCGTCAATCCGGCTACCGGCGAGGTTCTCACGCAGATTGCAGAAGGCTCGGCAGCAGATGTGGATCGCGCGGTAGAGGCTGCGCGGCGTGCGTTTGAAGATCGGGAAGGCCCCTGGCGCAAGATGACTTCGAGCGAACGCGGGCGGCTGATCTGGAAACTTGCCGACCTGCTCGAGAAAAATATCGACGAATTTGCCGAGCTCGAAACCCTCGATAACGGCAAGCCGATTTTCGAATCTCGCTACGTCGATATGCCGATGGTCGTAGACGTTCTGCGTTATTACGCGGGCCTGGCGACAAAGATTCACGGCGAGACGATCAACACCAACGAAACCGCGTTTACCTATACGCTGCGGGAACCGGTGGGCGTGGTGGGGATGATTGTGCCGTGGAATTTTCCGCTGTTGCTGGCATCGTGGAAGCTGGGGCCGGCTTTGGCTTGCGGAAATACGGTGGTTTGGAAGCCAGCGAGCCAGACTTCGCTGAGCACGTTGAGGTTTGGAAAACTTGCCGTGGAAGCGGGCATTCCCGCGGGCGTAATCAACATTGTAACCGGACCCGGTTCGATTGGACGTGCAATGGTGCAACATCCGGGGATCGATAAGATCGCATTCACCGGATCGACTGCGGTTGGGCAAGAGATTATGCGCGGTGCGGCGGACACTCTAAAACGCATTACGCTGGAACTCGGAGGCAAATCGCCGAACATCGTTTTTGCCGATGCCGAAATCGACAATGCTGTGAAAGGTGCGATCACTGGAATTTTTTATGGCAAGGGCGAAGTCTGCAATGCGGGCTCGCGGTTATTTCTGGAGAGCAAAGTTCGGGACGAATTCATTGAGAAGCTGAGCGCGCGGGCGGCGAAGATGCGGCCGGCTGATCCCCTGGATCCGAAGACGCGACTGGGAGCGATTGTCAGCCAGGAACAGATGCAGACGGTGCTCGGCTACATTGAAGCTGGAAAGAAAGAAGGCGCGAAGTTAGTTGCTGGAGGCAATCGCGTTTCGGTCGATGGCGGCAGAGGATTGTTCATCGAGCCGACAATTTTTAGCGATGTGAAGAACAGCATGAAGATCGCGCAAGAAGAGATTTTTGGGCCGGTGCTCTCGGTGCTCACGTTCGATGATGTCGACGAAGTGATTGCACAGGCAAATAACAATGCGTACGGGCTCGCCTCGGCGGTGTGGACGCGCGATGTGAAAAAAGCTCACCTGGTTTCGCGGCGGCTCAAAGCTGGAACAGTTTGGATTAATACGTATGGCTTGATGGATGCGTCGTTACCTTTCGGCGGGTACAAAGCATCTGGCTTCGGCAGGGAATTGGGAGCGCACGCAGTGGAACACTACACGGAAATGAAGACAGTTTGGCTGAATATGGGATAGAGAGGCGCGCCGAACGCGCCTGTTCGGTCGCTTCGCTCTCTCAGGGCAGGCTCTAGAAAAGGCGCGGCTCGCCTGGGTCCTTCAGCGCCAAAAGAAGGCGCTTCAGGATGACAAATTGAGAGGACTTATATGCCGGGAAAAGTAGCGAAGATCGGAACCTTTAGCGATTGGGTTGGTTTGTTCAACGATTGGCGCAAGGATATCGGCGTCAATACGGACGACATCGAGGCGTTCAAGTTCGATACGCTGTATGGCGCAATCGATACTGACGAAATCGAATTTGGGTCGTACAAGGGCAAGCGCAAGTGGGAGAATCTGCGGCAGATGCCGACGCAGCAGATGCGCGATGCGCTCATGAACATGATCGTGTATCAGGGCGATACGGAATTTGCCAGCGTCGAGCAGCAGCGCAATCTGTTGGAAAATGCACCAACGGATTGGGACCGGCGAGCGATCACGCGCGTGATGATTGAAGAGATGCGTCATGGATGGCAGATGTGTGCGCTGCTGATCGATCATTTTGGATATTCGGGAAAAGTGGAAGCGCAAAAAATGCTCGAGCGGCGGGCGTTTGAAAACAAGCGGTTGCTGGGTGCTTTCAATGTAGATGTCGACAATTGGATGGATTTTTTCACCTATACCGACTTCGTCGACCGCGACGGAAAGTTCCAGCTGCAGATGCTGAAGTACTCGGCATTCGCGCCGCTGGGACGGTCGATGTCGTACATGCTGCGCGAAGAAGCGTTTCACATGGGTACGGGCAACGATGGAATCCGCCGCGTAGTCGAGGCCGGAGTGCTTCCGGCATGGTTGATTCAGAAATATCTGAATAAGTGGATTTCGAGTTCGTACGATTTGTTCGGCACGGATCATTCTTCGTCGGCGCATTGGGCCTACGTTTGGGGAGTCAAGGGCCGTTATGACGAGCCGAAGAACGACAAGGCGGCCGACCTTGATGATCTGAACGATTACAACCGCCATCTGTATCGGGACGAAGTTGCGGGCTTAATCGAGCGTTTCAACAATTCGCTCAAGCCCGGAGAGCCCAAGCTTTACGCGCCGGATATCAAATTCAATCGATTTATTGGCCGCTGGGCGAACCAGAAATTCCACGCCAAGACGGGCGAGCCGCTCGACGA
>JASICF010000403.1 GCA_030044775.1 Candidatus Sulfotelmatobacter sp.
AGGGCGACAAGCAAAAAGAAGAGGTTAAGTTCCCCGAACAAAGTAATGACGATCCGAAATAGTGGAAGAATCTTGGGCCTGCGCCGAGGCCGGGCCTCACAGCAGTTCTCCTCACGGGAGAGGAATGTCACGATGAAGTTGCGTACGTCGCTTCCGGCAGCCTTTGCGCTGTTGCTTCTTCCGCTGATCGTGCCGCAGTCGGCATTGGCCGCGCGGCAACAATCTCCCGCGCCGGAGCAGTCTGCGCCGGCCTCTCAAACCACACTTCCGCCCCAGTCGTCTCCTAATCAGGGATCAGCTCCGCTCCGCGTGATGGTCGACAAGTCGCTGCTGATTAACACCACCGAACGGCTGAAGCGTATTTCTGTCAGCGATCCCAACGTCGTCTATGCCACCGTTGTGACTCCTACCCAAATTCTGGTCCACGGGCGCTCGCCGGGTGAGGTTTCCTTGCTCATCTGGGATGAACTCGAGCGCTCTCGCAGCTTCGATGTGCGGGTCGATGTCGATGTCAGCGCCTGCGCGGAAGAAGAGCATCGCATCTTTCCCGATGAGCAGATCTCGGTCACGCCTTCGCGGGCCGCCATCGTTCTCGCCGGCCACGTCAGCACCGAAGATGTCGCCAAGCGTGCCGGCGAACTGGCTTCCGCATATTCGAAGAACGTGATCAACGTCCTTACCTTCGGCCCGGTCGGAGCCCAGGAAGTTCTGTTGGAGGTGAAGTTCGCCGAAGTCGACCGCTCAGCCCTCACGCAGTTGGGCCTGAATGTTTTTTCCACCGGCGCGGCGAACGTGATCGGAACATCAACCACCGGGGAATATGGCGGCTTTGGCTCGCAGAACATAAGCCAGACTCAAGGTCAGAACACTCCCGTCACCACCAACCAAACCGTCAGCAACATCCTCAACATGTTTCTCTTCCAGCCCAACATTCATTTGGGCGCGGTCATCGAAGCGTTGCAAACCAAGAATCTTTTGCAGATCCTTTCCGAGCCAACCCTCATCGCAGTGAATGGCAAGAAAGCCAGTTTTCTCGCCGGTGGCCAGTTCCCCTTTCCCATGGTCCAGCCCGGCCAGGGATTCACGGCTGTGACCATCGCCTTCAAGGATTTTGGCGTGAAGCTCGACTTCACTCCGGTCATCATGCCCAACGGCAATATTCACCTGACGGTCGCTCCTGAAGTCAGCACGCTCGATTACGCGGACGCCATCACGATTTCCGGCTTCACGGTTCCGGCATTGAGCACGCGCAAGGCGGAAACCGAGTTCGAGCTTCGCGATGGGCAAAGTTTCGTAATCGCCGGCCTGATCGACAATCGCGTCACCGACACCTGGAACAAGATTCCCGGTCTCGGCGATATTCCGATCATAGGGGCATTTTTCCGAAGCAAAAATCTTTCGAAAAGCAATTCCGAACTCATGGTTCTTTGCACCGTACACAAAACATCCCCCGCTGCCGAACCCCCGGCTACTCCCAAGAATCCTGCGCCTTTCCTGGACAATGGAAAGTTTGACGGCAAGAAGCCTTCAGGAATGTAAGTCGATTGCCGACGGAGTGGCAGAAAAGATTGAACAGCTGTCGATAGAGTATGCCAGAGCTTTCAGTGGTAATCGTAGCGACGGATAACGAACAGCGCACTGTGCTGCAGGTGCTGGTCGATGGAACCAGTGTCGCGAGAACAGTTCATATCTGCGCCAGCTACCCTGTCGCCGGTTCCGATCCCGTCACGCGCCGCGTCCAGGCTGCCAATCCGGATGTCGTGATGGTCGATATCCCGGCCGACAGCTCCGGTACCGCCCTGCGGGCCGTCGAACTTCTCCATCAGGAATTGCCCGAAACCGCCATATTTGCCATTGGCAGCCTCACCCAGCCGCAGGTGATTGTCAGCGCGATGCGCGCCGGTGCTCGGGAATACATCGAGCGCCCCACCACGACCACCGATCTTCTCGAAGCCTTCGTCCGGCTCACCACGGCGCAGCGGCGCGTCCAGAAAGAAGGCCCCCGCGGAAAAGTATTTTTTGTAGTCAATGCCAAAGGTGGCTGCGGCTCGACCACAATTGCCGTAAACCTGGCCTTGGCGCTGCAAGCCTCGCACGGGCAGACAGCGCTCGTCGATCTCGCTCCGCTGGGGCACGCCGCGCTGCATCTAAACCTCAAACCCCTTTTCAATATTTCCGATGCCACTCGCAACCTTCACCGCATGGATAGTTCCCTGCTCGAAAGTTTCATGACGCGGCACAGCGGCGGCCTGCAATTGTTAGCCGGGCCTAATGTCCCCGCGTCCCTTGAGCCTTCGACCGCGGAGTTTGTCCGGCTCTTCGACATGTTGGCGGGTCACTACCGCTATGTTGTGGTCGACAATTCTTCGCGCCTCGACGCTGCCAGCCGCCTGGTGGCCAATCTCTCGGAGTGTGTTCTTCTGGTTGCTTGCACCGACGTCGCCTCGCTCTGGAGTGCAGCCCGAGTGCAGCAGTATCTCGGAGAAACCGGCAATCGCGAGCGTTTGCGGCTGGTGCTCAACCGTTTCCGAAAGGTTCCCGGCTTCAGTGAAGCCGATGCGGAAAACGCCGCCGGAGTAAAATTGATTTGGCGCGTTCCCAATCAATACTTCGCGGTCTCCTCGTCGATTGACCGTGGCGCTCCCGTGATGGAGCAGAGCCACACCGAGATTGCCCGTTGTTTCTCTGGCCTGGCCCACGAACTCACGCGCAACGATGTCGACGTCAAGCGGGCCGCCTGGTCGCTGTTTAAGACGGTGTAACGATTGCTATTTTGACGGTCTAGAGCATTATGGCGAATTTGCAAACCTTCGAGCGCACCGAGTACCAGCAGGTAAAGGCCGACCTGCATCGCAAAATTCTGGATCGCCTCGATCTCGAAAAACTTGGCAAAACCAACGGGGATGCGGCGCGCGAAGAAGTTCTCGTCCTGATCCGCAACTCGGTAAACAGCGAGGTCGTTCCTCTCAGTTTCGCCGAGCGCGAGCGCCTGTCTCGCGAAATTCTTGATGAGATTTTCGGCCTTGGCCCGCTCGAGCCCCTGCTCAAAGATCCCACCATCTCCGATATTCTCGTGAACCGTTTCGATCGTGTCTATATCGAGCGTGCCGGCAAGCTCGAACTTACCGGCTTATCGTTCAAAGACAATCAGCACTTAATGCAGATCATCGAGCGCATCGTCTCGCGAGTCGGCCGCAGCGTCGACGAATCTTCGCCCATGGTCGATGCCCGCCTCACCGACGGTTCCCGCGTCAACGCTATTATTCCTCCACTTGCCCTCGATGGAGCATGTCTCTCTATCCGCCGCTTCGGCCGCGATCCTGTCACCGCGCGCAACATGATCGAAAATCACACTCTCACCGAACCGATGCTCGAACTCCTCTCGGCTATGGTCAAGGGACGCCTTAATCTTCTGATCTCCGGCGGCACCGGCGCAGGAAAGACGACATTACTCAATGTGCTCTCGGGCTACATTCCCAACTCTGAGCGCATCGTAACCATCGAAGATGCGGCCGAGCTTCAGCTCAAACAGGAGCATGTGGTCCGCCTGGAAACTCGCGCCCCCAACATCGAAGGCAAGGGCGCCGTTCGCCAGCGGCAACTCGTCATCAACAGTCTGCGTATGCGGCCCGACCGCATTGTCGTCGGCGAGGTCCGCGGTGAAGAAGCGTTTGACATGTTGCAGGCCATGAACACCGGCCACGAAGGTTCCCTCACCACGGTTCACGCGAACTCTCCGCGCGACGCCTTGGCCCGCGTCGAAAATATGGTCTCGATGGCGAACCTCAACATCCCCGAACGCGCCGTCCGCCATCAGATCTCTTCCGCCATTCACGCGGTTGTGCAAGTGGCCCGCCTGTCTGACGGCACGCGCAAAGTCACTTCCGTCTCGGAAGTGACTGGTTTGGAAGAAAGCATGATTGCCATGCAGGATATTTTTAGTTTCGAACGCAGCGGCATCGACGAAAATGGCAAGGTGCGCGGAACCTTCAGTGCGACCGGCGTTCGCCCCCAGTTCGCCGAACGTCTGGCGACCGGCGGAGCTCGGCTGCGGCCGGCGTTGTTCGAGTCGAAAGTAGACGTTTAATGCTGGATTGTTGGATTTGCGTTGTTGTTGCTGGCTGCCCGAGGAGCATTCCGCCGCGCACGATTCAACAATTCGGAATCAGCCACCAGAAATTGAAGTAATTCTATGTCGGCAGCTCTGATTGCTCTCGTCATCTTCATCGTGGTTGCATTGGCAACCTTCGCGGCGGCGTCTTTGTTCGACCAGCGCCGCGCCCAGGCTCGTCTCATCAAAGACCGTCTGGCCATGGCGCAGAAAGCGCCAGAACGCGAGCCTCACGAAGAGCTCGCCCTGTTGCGTGACGAGCAACTCAGCAACATTCCCGCAATCGATACTCTTCTGCGCCGCTCGGCGCGCGTCTCTGCCATCCAGGATGCTCTGACTCAGGCAGGCGTGAAAATCCGCGCCGGCAATTTTCTCGCTCTCTGCGCCTCGTGTGGCGTGGCCTGCGGAATCATTGCGTTACTCTGGGCGCGCAACCCTGCCATCGGCTGGGCCGCCCTTGTCATTGGCGCTTTTATTCCCTATTCTTTCATCTCCTATCGCCGCCAAAAACGCTTCGAAAAAATCGAAGAACTGTTTCCCGAGGCCATCGACACTTTGGCTCGCGCCGTGCGCGCCGGTCACGCCTTCACCACCGCACTCGAAATGATTTCCAACGAGATCGCCGAGCCCCTGGCCACCGAATTCCGCAAGCTCTACGAAGAACAAAAATTCGGCATGCCGGTGCGTGACGCATTGATGAATCTCACCGAGCGCGTACCGCTTGTCGACATCAAGTTTTTTGTCACCGCAGTTATGCTGCAGCGCGAAACCGGCGGCAACCTGGCGGAGATTCTCGACAATTTGTCGTACGTGATACGCGAGCGCTTCAAGATTCAACGCCAGGTTCGGGTTCACACGGCACAAGGCCGCCTCACCATGGCTTTGTTGATGGCCATGCCTCCGGTCGTCGTCGTCGTTCTTGAGATCTTCAGTCCCGACTTTGTGCGCCCGCTTTTTTACGATCCGATCGGCCATTTTTTGGTCGTCGTCAGCATCGCCTTGCAGACGATCGGCTATTTCGTGATCCGCAAGATCATCAAGATTCAGGTTTAAGCATGCCCTTGCTGCTTCTCACTATCGTCATCTTTGTCACCGTCGTGGCGGTGGTGTTCGCTTTCGGCGCAGCCGTGGTTACGCCGAGTTCGGTGCTGGGAGCACGTTTGCGTTCTCTGGCCGGGCAGTCGGCGCAGGCACAGCCCAGGCCCAGTATGAAAGTGAAAGAGCGGCTCGAGCAGGCCCTCGACCCCCTGAGCAAAGCCATTCCGCTCTCTCCCGCCGACGTTTCCCGCACCCGTGCTTGGCTGATCCAGGCAGGACTTCGCGAGTCCCGCCATGTCAGCTACTATTTCGGGGCCCGTCTCGCGCTTGCCGCAATTGGGTTCGGCTCCGTCGCTCTTCTCTCCGGGTTCGACAATGTGCCGCTGCTGGTATGCATCCCGGCTTTCGGGTTTTTTCTTCCCCGTTTTTTTCTGAAGCGCATGATCAAAGACCGCCAGCATCGCATTCGCGTCGCGCTCCCCGACGCGCTTGATCTCACCGTGATCTGCGTCGAAGCTGGTCTCGCTCTCGATCAGGCTCTGCTGCGTGTGGGCCAGGATTTACACCACGCTCACCCCGATCTCAGCGATGAGTTTCATCTCGTCAATCTCGAAATGCGCGCCGGCAAGCCGCGTGCCGAGGCGTTGCGCAATCTTGTTGACCGTACCGGAGTCGACGACATTCGCTCGCTCGTCGGCACACTGATTCAGACTGACCGCTTCGGCACCAGCGTGGCACAAGCCTTGCGCGTGCACTCCGATTCGCTGCGCACTGCTCGCCGCCAGCGCGCTGAAGAACAAGCCGCTAAGACCACCATCAAAATGGTTCCCCCGCTTGTTTTGTTCATTTTGGTCCCATTCCTCTTCGTGACCATTGGCCCGGCGTTGATCCAGGCGTACCATTCGCTCGTCAATAAGTGATCTGATTCGTTGTCATTCCGACAAGCGACCGAAGGGAGCGCCCGAGGAATCCGGTGTTTGCGTCAGCCCCCGCCACCGACTGGACTAAACCCGCATGCCGCACCAGGCCTTCAACCAAACCCGCAACATTTGTCTCGCAAACGATGTCAGGATTGCCGATCGTCACTGGTCACGCCTGCGGGGCCTCATCGGCGTTCGCGAACATGACTTCCGTAACGGCTCTGCCCTCTGGATTCGCCCCTGTCGCGGAGTTCATACTCTTGCTATGCAATTCCCCATTGACGTAGTCTATTTAGACCGCGCCGGGACTGTAGTGCACGTTGAGCACAATCTCCAGCCTTGGCGTTTCTCCCCAATCCGCATGCAGGCGGCGTCAGTCCTGGAATTGCCCAGCCATACCGCGGCCAGAACTGAGACCGCATTGGGCGACCGGATCGAAATCCAGATGTAAGGAGTAGGACCGCCAGTTCCATCGCCCCCAGCTAGCGGTAGCTATCCTGAAGTGACGGAAAATCTCCAACTCGATCAGGTCACCATCATCGAGCTTGACGATGCGCCCAAGCTTCTGGTCGAGTGGTCGCCGCGCTGGCGCGAATTCTTCTCCTCGATAGGGCCTGCATTTGCGCGCTCCGGGCCGCGCCTTGCCGGAGAAGCCCCGCTCGGCGGCATCGGTTACCGCAGTTTCGTTGCCTCGTTGATCCTGCAATTGCTTTTCATATTTGCGATAGTCGATCTGCCGCGGCAGATCGATCGGCTTCGCCCCTATGCCCCTCCCAAATTGCGCCCCTACGACGTCATCTATTATTCCGGAGACGAACTTCCTCGCACGGAAGATCTCAGCGGATCTCAATCGGGAAGAACCGCAACCGCCGGGGGCCAGGAAGCCCACCACCGCACGCAGACCATTCGTATCGCGCGCGGCAACTCGCTCTCTGAAAAAATCGTCGATGCTCCCAACCTGAAGCTTCCTTCATCCGAAAAAGATGTAGCAAACCTGCTCGCCTTCAAATCGATGCTTCCGTCTCCATCGCCAGAAAATCTGCGCTCTTCGCTCAAGATTCCATCGCTTACCGCGAATATAGTCGCGCCTGCCCCGACCGACGTCGCCGGGTACTCTCGAACCGCGCTCACGCTCAATGCAGTGGTTCCACCGGCTCCTAAGGTTGCGCCAGAACGATCTCGCTCGGCGCCATCTTTGCGTTCAGAGGTTGTTCCTCCTGCGCCAAGCACGCCGTCTGATCACGTTTTGATTGCGCCGCGGCTCGAGGCTGAAATCATCGCGCCCGCACCAAAGGTTTCTCGTCAAAACCCAGCACGCGGTCCGTCGCTAAACCCGAATGTGATTGCACCGCCTTCGACGCAGGTTTCGTCGGACCAAGCGAGGTCCGCTCCGGCGCTTAACGCCCGCGTGATTGCCCCCGCACCCAACACCGCTGGCCTTCAAGTGCCACCGACGCGAGTTGAGTTGACCAATGTCGCCGTCGTGCCCCCTCCGGTCAGCGCTCCGGTGCGGCAAGACGTAACGAATGCCCAGCTTCACCTCCCTGCACCTTCGGTCATCGCGCCTCCGCCTTCCGCCGACTCCGCACACGATCTGCGCCGCCTCGAGAGTGGGGTCGGAGCATCTTCTCCAAGCGTGGTCCCTCCGCCGCCAACCCAGACAGCTGCTCCCTCGTTCGTGAGCAGCATCATCGGCAAGATTTTCGGGACCCAGGACGTCGTTCCTCCTCCACCAAACGTTACCTCGACGGGCAACACATCCTCCCGCGAACTGGCAGCCAACATCGTGCCTCCGCCGCCCAGCGTGGGATCGTCGAGTCACAACTCTTCTCGCGCGCTCGCTCCCGAAGTGATCCCTCCCGCACCCTCCGCCGCTGCTGCGGCTTCACAAATCTCGCGCAGGTCGCCGCGTGCTGCTGCCACCGGAATTGTGCCCCCGCCTCCGGTGGTAAGCGCGACAACGAGCGCCTCATCTTCAAGCACGGAATCCACTCGCACTCTGCCGGTGGCTGAAGTCGTTCCTCCGCCTCCCTCTCTTTCCTCGGCCTCGGCTTCTGGTTCAGGACGTAAGGCTTTTGGCCGTCCCGCAGACATTGATTCCGTTCTAGCGCCTCCCAAGAACACAAACAGAAATCAGGACAATTCCGGAATCGTGGCCTCGACCCGGCCTGGTTCGGAGGTTGGACTTCCCGGCAAAACAAACCGAGGCGCCATTTCCATCTCTCCCTCCGGGGGAGAGAAACCCGGCCTCGGCGGCTCCGGCTCCGGCACTGGAATCGGGAATCAAAACGGCAGTGGCAGCGGGCTTGCTTCAGAGAAACCCTCGACGAGTCCAGGTGCGGCGAAAACCGGTTCCGGCCGCGGCTTTGACCAGACTGCGCGGGGAGGAATTTCCACTACGCCCGGCCCGGGCGGCGCAGGCAGCCTCGCCGCCGGCACTCCGGCTGTGCCCGGCGTCGATGTTCAGGGTGGGACCACGGTTGTTACACTTCCCAGTTTCGGCTCCGATGGCGGCGACCCGAACCCCAACCTTCCCCGGCGCTCAAACGTGAAAACTGCTCAGGGCCCAGCCATCACGATCGTGGCAACTTCGCGCTCGGGCGGCGCATTCGACTTCTACGGCAAACTTCCCGGCAACAACTACGCGGTTTACATCGACACAGCCATCGGCACCGTAGTGATGCAATTCGCCGAAGCGAATCCTGGCCCCAACGCGCAGGATGAAACCCTCACCGGACCCGAAGGCATCGTCACCGACGTGCCGGCAAACCTTCCCCACGCCCGCATGGTCGTCAAGTGCCTGCTCACAACTTCCGGCAATCTAACCAACCTTCAGGCTCTCGAGCCCGGCCCTGCCACGATGACTGCGAAAATCATGGCGGCTTTGCCCGGATGGAAATTCCGTCCCGCGATGCGCGGATCGCAACCCGTCGAAGTTAACGCCATCCTCGGCTTCAACATCAACACCAACGATCGCTACTAATTCAAAAAGACTACAAGCGTCACTCACATCCACCCCCGCCGCACGCTGTTCTTCTAAGGTTGTTCGGCAACTCCACGCCCTGAATTCCTCGATTGGAAAGCGATAAATATCGCACGCTGTATATATCTGGATTGGAAAATCCTTGACAAATGCTTCGCACGGACTATAAATTGCGCCGCATTCCGTATTTTCCAGGCAAGGTTTTAACTCAGTTGGAATTTAGGAGACAGCGTCAATGTCGAGAGTAAAGAAGTTGTCGTCTAACTTACTACTTCTTGCGATCACGGCAGCGCCCGTCATAGCGGGAAGCAACGATATGAAGCCGGCTAACGAAACAGCTGCAAACGTGTCCAGCGCGGAAGCCGCGCCTGCGAGTCCCAATCTCACCGTCAAGAATAGCGACGTTAACGTTACTGCATTGCTCGGAGTGCTCGTGATGAAAGGCGTGCTCGCCCCCAGCGAAGCCAACGCCATTCAGAACGCCGCGGGCGATGCGCAGTTTCAACTGCTCCTGAATGCATTGAGCCGCAAAGGTATCGTAAGCGCGTCCGATCTATCTGCCGCTGCAAGCCCGAGTGCGGTGCCCGCTCCCGCGACAGCGCAGCCTGCCGCCGCGTCATCGCAACCGTCCGCCTCGCCAGCAGCGCCAGCACCTGCCCCGGTTGCGGCAGCGGTCGCTTCGCCCCCATCCGATCCCCAGTCCACCGAACCGCAGAAATCCACCACGGCAAGAATTACGGGCGCGCCTCCGCTCGCTCCGCCCGCGGTGGTACCGGCGGTTGCTCCGGTCCGCGTATTCCCGGTCGATGCTCCGAAGAGCGGCCAACTGGCTGGCTTGAAGGTTGGGCCAATCACGCTCGCGCCTTACGGTTTCGTCAAAGCGACGGTCATCCATGACAGCAGCGACCCCGATGGCGATGACTTCCCATTTCCCGGCATCTGGCTGAATGCGGGACCTAACTCGACCTTCAACACGGGACCCACCGAGGATCCGGAAGTCCACATCAAGGCCCGGTCCACGCGCTTTGGGCTCAACCTCGAATGGCCGGACATGTCGAAGAACATCACCCTCACCGGCAAAATCGAGGGCGACTTCGAAGGCAACTTCAGCGAGGTCGACAATCGCGACGTTACGTCAATCCGCAACAACGAACCGCAGCTGCGCTTGGCCTACGTCCGCATGGACTACCACGCCAGCGAAGACACCGACATTCTCTTCGTAGGCGGGCAAGACTGGACGCTTTTCGGATCCGGCGCA
>JASICF010000404.1 GCA_030044775.1 Candidatus Sulfotelmatobacter sp.
CTTGCACGACGATCGGGTGATCATAATTAGCCAGCCGCAGGCCGGCAATGAGCGCACTCGTGATGCGTCCTGCGCCGAGAAAGACTGTGGTCTTCACGAGAGTGCCGAAGCAGCCTGATCAGCCGCTTGGATGAGTTTTTCGACATCGTTCTCCACGCCAGCATCGGTGTGCGCGGTCGAGATGATCCAGTGCAGGCCATTCGAAGGCGTCATATAGATTCCGCGACCCAGGAGAGCGTGCACGAATTGCGAGTAGAGCTTTGTGTTGGCATATTTGCAATAATCGCGGTAATCGTGAATGGCCTCGCGTTCGGTGAAATAAATCTGGAACATGGGCCCGAAGCCCTGCACGATTGCTTTTACCCGACGCCGGCGGAAAACATCGCGCAGTCCCGCGATGGCGGCATTTCCCACCGCATGAAGGTTCGAGTAGGTTTCCGGAGCGGAAAGAAGATCCAGATTTGCAGCGATCACTTTCATGGTCAGGCGATGGCCGTTGAACGTGCCGTAATGCAACACCATGTGTTCGCTCCATCGCATGCGGTCGAGAATCGAGCGAGGTCCCGCAACCGCCCCGACGGGAAAACCCGCTCCCAAAGCCTTGCCGAACGTGCTCAAGTCAGGCTTGATTCCGTAATATTGCTGGCATCCGCCGGGAGCGTAACGAAATCCGGTCACCACCTCGTCCAGAATCAGGAGCGCTCCCGCATTGTGCGTCAGCTCGATCATGCGCTGCAGGTATCCCTCTCTCGGGAGAATGCACCCCATGTTAGCCATGATTGGCTCGGTGATCACCGCGGCTAGTTCATGCCCGCGTTTTTTCATCACCGCTTCCAATGCACGTTCGTCGTTCCACGGAGCTAACACAACATCATCGAAGATTGAAGTTGGTATGCCTTCAGAGTCAGGAATGCGCGCCGGGTTATCAGACGTTCCCAACTGTTCCGGCGGATGACTGTGCGCGTTCAGCAGAAACGGATCGTACCAACCGTGATAGTGTCCTTCAAACTTCAGGAACTTGCGGCGTCCCGTGTGGGCGCGAGCGAGTCGCAAAGCGAGCATGGTCGCTTCGCTTCCGGTATTGGTAAAACGAACTGCTTCGGCCGACGGTACGAATCGCCGAAAGCGCTCGGCAGCTTCGATTTCAGCCGAAGTCGACGCGGCAAAGTGCGAGCCCTCGGCCATCGCGTCGCTCACGGTCTTCACCAGAACTGGATTCGCATGCCCCTGAATGAGCGCGCCGAACGACATCATGAAATCGACGTACTCATTACCATCAGCATCCCATACGCGCGATCCATTGCCGCGCTCCAGCACAATCGGGCCGGGAGAATAGACGGCCGCGCCGCGGGACGGCGAGTTCACGCCTTCGATCAGCGATTCCTGTGCGCGCTCAAACCACCGCTGGGAGTTTGTGCGATTGCGGGTTTCGGTTGCTTGCGCCATTTCTGTGACGGATTTCATTCGACCCAAGCGGCGCGGCGTTAGTCAGCGATGCCGCCGCCATCCACCACCAGCGCAGCTCCAGTCATGAAAGACGAATCATCGGAAGCCAAAAACAAAACCGCTTTGGCGATTTCCTCAACAGTGCCGATTCGTCCCAGTGGTCGCTTGGCGCATCCGGCAAGATAATCCGGCCAGTTCATGCCGCGCATCCGCGCATCTTCGGGCAGCATCGGCGTGTCAACGTCGCCGGGGCAAACACAATTTACGCGAATGCCTTGCGGCCCATGATCGATCGCCATCGCTTTCGTAAGCAGAACAACGCCACCCTTCGAAGCACAGTAAGCCACGGCAGCATCGCCTCCTGCCAGTCCCCACCCTGAACTGTTGTTGATAATCACGCCGCTGCCGCGTTTGATCATGTGCGGCAAAACTGCCTTCGACATGAGGAATGTGCCCTTGAGATTGATATCCAGTTGAAGATCCCATTCCTCTTCTGTGCAGTCGACAACCGTGTGCGGATAGAACACGCCCGCATTGTTGAACAAAATATCGAGACCTCCGAATGCCGAGAGAGTTTGCTCGACCGCGCGATCGCACTCAGCTGCCCGGCGCACGTCCACCTGCACAAATATTGCGCATCTTCCATCCATCGCGATTTTGTCGGCGACGGCGAGTCCCCGTTCTCTGTTCCGTCCCGCCACGCAGACCTTTGCGCCTTCCTTTGCCAGCAACAAGGCCGTAGCTTCGCCGATTCCCGAAGTTCCACCGGTGACGATCGCGACTTTATTTTGCAATCGCATGTTATCCCGAACTTGCCAATCCCCCGCCGTCGACTACCAGGGCGGTCCCGGTCACAAATGATGAAGCGTCACTTGCCAGAAACAGCGCCGCTTGGGCAATCTCCTCCGGCTTGCCCACGCGTCCAAGAGGGCGCTTTGCCGATTCGCTGAGAAACCGATCTTCCGCCTCCCCGAGTTGCCGCGCCTCGTGACGCAGCATGGCTGTGTCGGTGTCGCCGGGGCAAATGCAATTCACGCGAATGTTTTGCGGCCCATGATCGATGGCCATGGCTTTCGTCA
>JASICF010000405.1 GCA_030044775.1 Candidatus Sulfotelmatobacter sp.
CAGCTGCGCATGAGATCGGCGGCCTGTTTTGCGCGAGCCGCTGGCTTCGAAGCATGGTCCACGGCATACACGAAACGCTCCGCCGCGAACAAGTCGTTTTCGGAATGGATGTCATTCTGCAACGCGAGCATATCGCCCGCCGAAAGCTTCCGCCCCGATTCCAGCACGTGATAGATGCGCTCGGTGCGCCACGGAGCTTCCCACTCGGCGCTGATGGAATAGGGATAGCTATCCGGGGTGATGCGTCCATTCGCCGTGGCAATCACGCCCGAAGGCGGATTATAGATGCTCGGCAGCTTGTCAAAGGGGACGTACCCAATCCATTCATGGGAGTCATCGGCGCCGCTCACCGGCAGGCTGCCATCCCCGGTCGCACGAATGGGAATGTGCCCCGTGGCCTGGTAGCCGATGTTCCCGTCCACGTCCGCGTACACAACGTTCTGCCCCGGCGCATCGAGTTGAGAAAAGGCTTGGCGAAATTCCTGCCAATTCTGCGCGCGATTGATATCGAAAAACGGCATTCTCAGGCCGTCGTAAAGCGTCCAGCGCAGAGCAATCGGCCGAGTCTCGCCGGGCAGGATGTCGGTGACAATGGGGCCGTGCCGCGTGATCTTTACGTCTAACGTCACGTCCTGCTCGCCCTTGACGTGAATCACCTCCGTGCGGTGCTCGGGCTGCACCCATCCGCGTGGCGTTTGATACGCGCCCTGAACATTGAAGGTTTCGATGAATGCGTCGGCCACCGTAGGCCCGACGTTGGTAAATCCCCAGGCGATTCTTCGGTTGTGGCCAACAATCACGTATGGCATTCCCGGCAGCGTGACTCCGGCAATGTCAAAGTCATTCGCTTTCAGATGCGCCTCGTACCAGAGGTTTGGCATCTGGTGTCCAAGATGCATATCGTTTGAGAGCAGCGGCTTGCCGGTTACCGTGTGGTCTCCAGAGACGACCCAGTCGTTCGATCCGTTGACTGCATCCGGAATTCCTTGCTCCCACATCCCCCGCGGCGCGCTGTTGTGTTGGGTTACAGAGTTATCAGGGCCGTCATCCTCATCGTCATCCGAATCGTCTCCGTCTTTTTCATTATTCATATCCTCCCGCATTACGGTTGGCGGACGATCATGCCACGATCGATTCACATAAAGATCAGCGGTCAACTCCACTCCGAGTTTGGCGAGAATTTTTTCCCGGTCCAACGTGTCGCTAAAGGCATCGAAGTTCAAATCCTTTACCATCTGGTTGGCGATCACAATGGAATCTTCCGGCCGCCACGGCTTGGGCTGATAGCGCAGGATACGGAACTCGACCGGGAGGCGATCACGAGAAGCTTCCATGAAGGCGTTTACTCCGCGCGCATAAGCCTCGAAATAGGAAACGTCGCGGGCGCTCGCCATCTGGAGGTTTTTCTTTGCCGCGGCACGCAATCCCAGGACGCGCTGCTCGCGATCGATCTTCAGCGTGGCCTCGCCGAGAATTTCGGAAAGCTCTCCCCCTGCGAACCGCCGCATGATGTCCATTTGCCAAAGTCGGTCCTGGGCGGTGACGAATCCCTGGGCGAAAAACAGGTCTTCGAAGTTTGCTGCTTCGATTGTGGGAACGCCGTGATTGTCTCGCGTTACCTTCACCTGCGCGGAAAGACCCTTGAGGGTCAGACTGCCATCGAGCTGGGGCAGGGCCGACCGCGCAATCAGGTAAGCGAAAGTGGCCGCGGCGACGATGAGAATCGCCAACAGAACTGCCAGCCAGAGCAGAATCCGCGATGCCCATGGGCGACGCGATTCCACGACACTCGAGGAGGCTAATGTGCTCATGAAGAATTCGATTGTAGGGTGAGCGACGCCCGGCGGACAAATGCTACGAACCGGCTCAGTGTCGCGGTTTAGATCTTGGTTAGTTGAATGGCGTCATCCCGAACGTCCGCGCTTTCACCAGCGGGCGGAGGGATCTCGCCATGCACAATTTCGAATCGAGGGAGATCCTTCGACGCGCGCGGAGAAAATGGCTGTGCTCACCATGTCGCCACCAATAGGGCTGGATGGTTTCGAAAAGGAGACAACATTCTGACCTCGTTTCTTCCTGGTTCCGGCCTGGTTTCTTCCTGAAAATGAATTTCATTTTCAAGATGCCCGGTGGTATCCTACCTAGCGCCACCCATCCGGTCCTGCGTCCAGGCGCGTCCGGCCAAAACTCGCGTTTCGATCCCCATGCTGCAAAAGCGCATTGATGACCAGCCTTCGATTTCCCGCGAAATGATTCGCGAAGCGCAAGATATCCTGCACCGGCATCTCAAGCGGG
This sequence comes from Candidatus Sulfotelmatobacter sp., assembly GCA_030044775.1. Taxonomy (GTDB): domain Bacteria; phylum Acidobacteriota; class Terriglobia; order Terriglobales; family Acidobacteriaceae; genus Sulfotelmatobacter. Next base: position 2,296 of record JASICF010000405.1, read on the forward strand.
TGGGTCTCAAGCAGACGGCCCAACGGGACACGATCTTGCGCACCTTTCTCGAAACCCGGGATCACCTTTCGACCGATGAACTGCACCGTCTCGTGCAGAAAAAGGATGGCGGCATCGGCTTTACTACGGTTTATCGCACGCTCAAACTGTTGGCCGAATGCGGCTTGGCCAGCGAAGTCGCGTTTCATGACGGCATTGCTCGGTACGAGCACCAATACAACCGGCGCAGCCATCATCATATGGTTTGCACGGAGTGCGGCAGTTCGGTGGAATTTTTCTCGCGGGAAGTGGACGACCTTGAGCAGGAGATCGGGCGCAGGTACCATTATGCGACCACCCGCCACACCTTTCAGATCTATGGTGTTTGCGAGGAATGCCGCAAGCGAAATGCGGCCTTGCCGGTCTGAGGGCCAGGCAACCCGCGGCATGCTCAGACTCATCACGGCAAGAACAGTGTCTTTTGTCGGAGGTGCCAGGTGTACAGATTCTTCTTGGCTCTGTTGCTTGTATCAGCGGCATGGGCGCAGAGTTCGGGCCCAGGTTCTGCTCCGCCGGTTAACGCTTCGCAACCTGCGGCCACTTCGGGGGCTGATTCCAATCGGCTGACCATTCCGGCCGGAAGCCAGGTTCCCATCTCCCTCACCCAAGCCATCTCAACCAAGAACGCCCGCGAGGGCGATGCGGTCTACGCGCAAACCAGCTTTCCGTTTGTCCTCGACGATCGTGTTCTGGTTCCCTCGGGCACCTATATCCAGGGAAAAATCTCGAGCGTCAAGCGTGCCGGGCATGGCCATGGGCGAGCCGAAATCCTGATGCATTTCACCACTTTGATTTTTCCCACGGGATACACCGTCATGCTGCCGGCTTCTGTCGAAAATACGCCCGGGGCAGAGAAGCAATCGGTAAAGGATTCCGAAGGAACCATTCAGCAGGATAGCGATACCGGAAAACGAGTCGAGGACGCC
>JASICF010000044.1 GCA_030044775.1 Candidatus Sulfotelmatobacter sp.
CTGACGCCGGTTTTGCTTTCACTCTTGAACCCGGCCGCCTCAACCGTTAAATCGTATCGGCCGACGGAAACTGCAGGAAAGGTATAGAGCCCTTCGCCGTTAGAAATCGCAATGTATTCCGATCGAACCGATTGGTTGATCAGAGTAACCTTCGCCCCCGGAATCACCGCTCCGCTTGGGTCTTTGATAGTCCCTGAAAGGCTTCCGTTGGCCCCGGCAAATAAGAAGACGGGCAACAAAAACAGAATTGCAACGACCACCGTCGTCCTAGGCTTGAATCTGGAACCCCTATTAAAAGAGCGACTCCCGTTTGATTGCTTATGATTCATATGAGTGCCTTGGCATACGAAAATGAAATTGAAATTCATTTTCATAATGCCTGCTGGAGGCTGTCTTTGGCTGTGATCGCTGTCACCTTCGGATGTGCCGCCCCGCACTTCGCCCAGTCCGGGAACATCCGTCCGGCAGACGGGAGCGGTGTGTAACAATACTCCGTGCCGCGACCCCGTCTTTTTTCACGATTCTTGGAGGCTTCAGGGATGCGAGGGGCTTTCAGCAGTTGGATGACGCTGCTTCTTTTGTGCCTGCTCGTTTCGGGCTCAGCCCAGACACAAGAGTCCGCTAAACCAGACTTGACGAAACAGCCGACTCTTTACGTTGTTGGCTATGCGCACCTCGATACGGAGTGGCGGTGGGAATATCCGCAGGTGATCAGCGAATATCTTCGCAACACGCTGGAGCAAAATTTCGCGCTTTTCGATAAGTATCCGCACTACATTTTTAATTTCAGCGGCGCGAACCGTTATCGCTTAATGAAGGAATACTATCCTGCGGACTTTGCCCGTTTGAAAAGTTATGTGAAAGAAGGCCGCTGGTTTCCTGCGGGCTCGTCGATGGAAGAAGGCGATGTGAACACTCCCAGCGCCGAAACGATTGTTCGCCAGATTCTCTATGGCAATAACTGGTTCCGCGCAGAATTTGGCAAAGCCAGCGCCGAATATATGTTGCCCGACTGCTTTGGATTTCCCGCCTCGCTGCCGACGATTCTGGCACATTCTGGAGTAAAAGGGTTTTCCACACAAAAACTGGTTTGGGGATCCTCCGCCCCGGGTGGGGGAGCAGAGTCACCGGAACAAACTCCGGAAGGAACTCCCTTTAACGTCGGCGTTTGGGTTGGTCCCGATGGCGAAAGTGTTCTTGCCGGCTTGAATCCCGGCGATTACGCAGCAGGCATCAACAGCGATTTGAGCAAACCGCTCGCGCCACTCCCGCCCGATCAAGTCCTCGCAGATTTCAATCAGAGACTTCGAGCATTACAGCAGGAACGCGACCAGGCAGATGCAAGCAATTCCATGATGGACACAAAAGACATTGAGGATTATCTGGCTGTGCGCAGCCAGCAGAAGGCCGAGGCCCACGCGCGGGCCGATCAGGAATTGAGCCACCATCAATACGATTGGGCTGCTCGGGTCGAATTAAACGGCAAAGTCAGCGGCGTCTCGACCGATTATCACTATTACGGAACCGGAGATATCGGAGGCGCGCCGAATGAGGATTCGGTGAAGCGTCTCGAAGCGATTCTCTCTGGCGGCGCTGCCCGTCTGCCGCTTGATGTTGACTCCCAGTTCTCGCGCTTTTCTCACGCCCAGGGGCCACCCATACAACTTGGCGGGGGTCCGGTGCACGTGATCTCGGCCAATGCCGAGCAAATGTTTCTGGATGTCACTCCGGCGGAGGCTGCCGGCCTGCCGCGATATACCGGCGAAATGGAGCTAACCAATCACTCAGCCGGTTCGCTCACGTCGCAGGCTTACCAGAAGCGGTGGTTGCGCAAAGAAGAATTGTTGGCAGAGGCGGCAGAGGAAAGTTCGATCGCAGCGGCATGGCTGGGCGCTCGTCGTTATCCTCTCGAGCGACTGAATAACGCCTGGACACTCGTCATGGGTGGACACTTTCACGACCTCGCCGCTGGAACCGCGACCCCCAAGGCTTACGAGTTTGCCTGGAATGATGACGTGATCGCCATGAATCAGTTTGCCGGGGTGCTGACAGACGCGACGGAAGCCGTTGCGGCGGGGATGGATACGCAGGTAAAAGGGGTGCCGGTGGTTGTGTTTAATCCGTTGAGCGTTGAGCGGGAGGACGTGGTGGAGGCAAAGATCGATTTCCCGGGAGGAATACCAGCAGGGGTGCGAGTGATTGGTCCCGACGGAAAAGACGCCCCAGCGCAGATATCGGACGGGAAAGTGATTTTTGTGGCGAAGGCGCCAAGCGCGGGATACGCGGTGTATGACGCGCAAACGGGCAGCGGAGTCCTCGATATCGAGAGCTTTCTGAAGGTATCGCCCCAGTCGCTCGAGAACTACTATTACCGGGTGACGCTGAACGCGGACGGCGATATAGAGAGCATCTTCGACAAGTCGATCGGGAAGGAGTTGTTAAGCGCTCCGGCGCGACTCGCAATTTCGTATGACAACCCGGCGCAATGGCCTGCATGGAATATGGATTGGGACCAGGAGCAGGCTGCTCCGAGAGAATACGTGCACGGTCCGGCAGAAAGTCGCGTGGTTGAGAATGGCCCCGCGCGAATCGCAATCGAAGTTACACGGGAGACGGCAGGATCCAAGTTTGTGCAGACAATTCGATTGAGCGCAGGCGACGCGGGCAAGCGAATCGAAATTGCGAATGCGATTGACTGGCGGACGAAAGAATCGAACCTGAAGGCGGTGTTTCCGCTGACGGCTTCGAACGAAATGGCGACCTATAACTGGGATATTGGGACGATCGAGCGGCCGACGGCGCTGCCGAAAAAGTTTGAAGTGGCTTCACATCAGTGGATCGATTTGACGGATGCGAGCGGGGAGTTTGGAGCAACGATTCTGACCGATTGCAAGAACGGCTCGGACAAGCCAAACGATCATACGATCCGGCTGACACTCATAAGGACACCGGGCACGCGCGGCGGATACGCCGACCAGGGTACGCAAGATATCGGGCATCATGAATTTGTCTACGGAATTGCGGGACATGCAGGCGGATGGCGCGACGCCCGGACCGATTGGCAGGGGCAGAGATTGAATGATCCGCTCATTGCGTTTCAGACATCGCCTCACGCCGGAGCTCTAGGTCGCGAGTTTTCGCTGCTCAAAATCAGCAATCCGCGCATTCGCCTGCTGGCTCTAAAGAAGGCCGAATTAAGTGATGAGATCATCGTGCGAATGGTCGAGCTTGACGGCAAACCGCAAAAAGATGTTCGCGTCGAATTCGCTGCTCCGCCCGTTGCGGCCCGCGAGGTCAACGGTCAAGAGCAGCCGGTCGGCACGGCTAAGATCGAACACGGAGCTCTTCTGACTTCATTCTCGGCTTTCCAGCCGCGTACTTTCGCCGTGCGATTGGCACCTTCCAAAGCCAGAGTCGGCCCCCCAAGTTCGCTCCCCGTTTCTCTTCCTTATGATCTGACGACCGCTACTCTGGTCGGAGCAAAATCGGAGATCGGATTTGACGGAGCGGGAAACACGCTGCCCGCCGAAATGCTGCCCACCGAGATCACTTTCAATGACGTGAAATTCGAACTCGGCCCGTCGGGAAATGGTTCTCCCAACGCGGTAATCGCCAGAGGCCAGGTGATCCCCCTCCCCGCAGGCCGTTTCAACAGGGCGTACGTGATCGCTGCTTCAGCCGATGGAGATCAAAAGGCAACCTTTGCGGTCGGAAATAAAAAAATTGATCTGGATATCGAAGACTGGGGCGGCTTCATCGGCCAGTGGGATGATCGCCAATGGAGCTCGAACGATACTTCAAACGACGACTACGGCAAAATGATCGGCCTCGGGACCGGCTTCATCAAACGCGCTGACCTGGCATGGTATTGCGATCATCATCACAATGAGCAGGGTGAAAATGTACCCTATCGTTATTCGTACTTGTTTGCTTATGCAATCGACTTGCCCCCGGGCGCGAAAACGCTGACCCTCCCCGACAACGATAAAATTCGCATCTTCGCCGTGTCGGTGGGCGGCCAAAATCCGGCGGTGACGCCGGTGCATCCGCTCTACGATGTGCTGCCATCGGAGCGTGAAATGCAGGCCCAAAAATAATTTTTCCAGATGCTGTTGCTTCGCTTGACAGTGAGAGTATACTCACTGGGTCGGCTGGTACACTTATCGGACCACTCCCTGTTTTGATGGCAACTCCGACCAAACCCGATTTCGAAATTGTGCGCCGCAACCGCGTTTATGAAGAGGTTGCGAAGCAGATCGAGCGCTTGATTTTGAAAAAACTCAAGCCTGGCGACCGACTTCCTTCCGAGCGTGAATTGGCCGACACGCTGCGCGTCAGCCGCGGCTCAATTCGCGATGCGATTCGCGGGCTGGAACTTCTCGGGATGGTCGAGCCCCGTCAGGGTACTGGAACCATCGTGAGAGAGATTTCCGCCGATTCGGTGGCGAATCCCTTTGCCAACGCTTTGAAACGGCGCAGAGAACTGGTGGGCGAGCTGATCGATTTTCGCAAGATGCTGGAGCCGCCGCTGGCTGCCCGCGCCGCCACCCACGCGTCGCCGGAAGAAATCGCCGAGATGGAAGAGATTTTGCGGCGCCAGGAAGAAAAGCAAGAGCAGGGAGACGCTGCCGTCGATGAGGATACCGACTTCCACTACAGCGTTGCGTTGGCTTCGGATAATAGCGTCGTACTGAAGGTGATCGACATTTTGATGGAGCAGTTGCGCGACACCCGGGCGCGCTCGTTGCAGGTAGCGGGCCGGCCGCAGAAGTCTCTTTCCGGTCACCGGCGCATTCTGGCGGCAATCAAGCGGCGCGACAGTGAGGCCGCGAGTGCGGCCATGTGGCGGCACTTGGAAGACGTGGAAGAAATTGTTCTGAACAAGTTCTAAGCCGGCGGAAGTGGGCCGCTGGTTTCGAAAGCTGGGGATCATCGAATTGCTGGAAGATCGCTTGAACGCATGCGCATCGGCGCGGCGATCATGGTGACGACAACGACCATAGGAACGACAGTGGCGCTCAGATCGGTTTACGACTTGCGATGAACGACACGTGCTCGACATCCACGACGGTTCTCACCCTCCGCGTTGCGGAAGCGCGCGTGGAAGATGTGGGCCACGGCATCGCGCGCATGGCGCCGGCAGACCTGCGCCGCATTGGCGCCCGGCCCGGAGACGTATTGAAAATCACCGGCGGCACAGCGGCCGTCGGCCGTGCAGACCTCGCCGATGACGGACACGAGGGCATGATCCAGATCGATGGAACCTGCCGAAGCAACTGCAATGCTGGATTGCAGGAGCAAGTCACGGTTTCGCTCATCGACAGGCAGGATGCGGTAGCCGTTCGTCTCTCTCCCATGTGGGTTGGTGCAGCGCCCGCGATCATCGCTCCCGAGCGAATCGTAGAAGACCTGGAGGATGTGCCGGTGATCACGGGCAGCGTGGTCCGCGTTCCGACCTTCGCCAAGGCGGTCAATTTTCAAGTCGTGCGTACTATTCCCGCCGGCGCCGTGGTGATCGGTAAGCGCACCGATATTCGCGTCGTGGAAGGCGATCAGGCCGTCTCGCGCGCCCCCTCCGTTTCTTACGAAGACATCGGCGGGCTGGAGAGAGAAGTTGCGCGAGTTCGCGAGATCGTCGAACTGCCGCTGAAACATTCCCGCGTATTCGAGCGGCTTGGCATTCTCGCGCCCAAGGGGATTTTGCTCTATGGTCCTCCTGGAACCGGGAAGACATTGCTCGCCCGGGCGGTTGCCGCCGAGAGCCGCGTCCACTTTATTCACCTCAACGGCCCAGAGATTATGCGCAAGTTCTATGGCGAAAGCGAGGCCAAGCTGCGCGAGGTTTTCGAAGAAGCGGCGCGACACGCGCCAGCGATCCTGTTTATTGACGAGATCGATGCGGTCGCGCCTAAGCGCGCGGAAGTCACGGGCGAAGTCGAAAAGCGCGTGGTGGCTCAACTTCTCAGTCTGATGGATGGATTTGTCGCCCGCGGGCAAGTCATTGTCATCGGCGCGACCAACATCCCGGAAGTGCTCGATCCCGCCCTTCGCCGCCCCGGACGCTTCGATCGCGAAATTGAAATTGGAGTTCCGAACCAGCAGGCTCGCTTGCAGATTCTCAGGATCCACACTCGAGCTATGCCGCTGGCGAACGACGTCGATCTACGGGAGATCGCCGAGCACTCCCACGGATTTGTTGGCGCCGATCTCGAAGCCCTTTGCCAGGAAGTGGGCATGAACGCCTTACGCGGATTTCTGGCTGCGTATCCGCTGCAGGGCGACGGCGAAACTTCGTCCCAACTCGAATCCTTACAGGTGACGCGGGAGGATTTTCTCGCCGGATTGAAAGAAGTTGAGCCCAGCGCAACCCGCGAATTCTTTATTGAAAAGAGCGGATCGACCTTCACTTCCCTCGCAGGTCTTGAAGAAGTGAAGCGCGTGCTTCACAGCGTCGTCGAGCATTCTCACGTTCACGATGAAATTTACGAGCAAGTGGGACTTACGCCCCCGCGCGGCATTTTGCTCGTCGGCCCTTCGGGCACCGGAAAAACCGCCATGGCTCGGGCCTTGGCGGGCGAGAAGCAAATCCCGCTGTTTGCGATCGACGGGCCTCAGCTCTACTCCAAATGGCTCGGCGAATCGGAACGCGCCCTGCGTGAAGTCTTCAAAAAAGCGCGCCGGGCTGCGCCCTGCATTTTGTTCTTCGATACGATCGATGCGATTGCGCCGAAGTTCGGCGGCGATCACTTTGGCAGCGATATTTATCAGCGAATTTTGAGCCAACTTCTGCGCGAGATCGATAACCTACAAGATGTGAAGGGCGTGATTTTGCTGGCGGCCACGAATCGTCCGGAACGGATCGAGCCGGCGCTCCTGCGCAGCGGGCGATTCGATTACATTCTGCAATTCGCGAAACCGAATGTGACTGAGCGGGTGGAGATTATGCGGCTGTGCCTGGGCAAAGTGCCTCTTGCGGCCGACGTCAAGATTGAAGAATTTGCCGAAATGACGGAGGGGTTTACAGGAGCGGACGTTGAGAGCATGTGTAAGAAAGCGGCGCTCTCGGCGATTGCGGAATTTCAGGACGGCGCGCGGGGCGCGCCGTTTGTCGCCCGACGAAATGATTTTCTAGGGGTGTTGGAATCGGACCGCTGCGGTTCAAAGCCGTTTGCAATCGAGGACGCAACAAAGAGTGCGGAGGGTTTGCCTTCCGCCTCTACGGGGAATGTTAGCGAAAGCGATTAGCGAGGTCATCATGAGTTATACAGAACTTACCGTTTGGACGCGCGGCATCATCATGGATAAAGAGGGCCGCGACATTGTCAATTCCGTTTCCGCATCGGCGCGCAAGGAAGGCAAATATGCGCAGGCCATGGAGAACTACGTCGACAACCCCGACCGCACCAATGCTCCAACTCGCAAGTACTGCCGCGTGAGCGACAGCGTGCTCGAAAATGAACTGACCTACGAGAACGAACACCCCAACATCGTTGTGCTGGTGGAAGGCACCATGGTCAAGGGATGGGATTACATGCGCGGCATGCCGAACGGCGGCACGCTCATTATTAACACCCATTACGCGCCCGATTACATGCTTCGCTTCGTTCCTGGGCAGGAGCGCCTCAAGCAACTGGTTTGCGTCGATGCCGCCAAACTCGCCGATCATAAGTGGCTTTATTACCGCCTGGGCGAACTCGGGCTTGACCGGCTTTCGACGGAGGGCGCGGCGGAACGGAGCAAGCTGGTGGCTCCGGATATCGCGGCTCCGCTGATCGCCGCGGTAGTAAAGACGACTGGCATCGTTCAGATGAAGACCATCCAGCCGATGGTTGCGAATCAGCATGCATTCAACCTGGCGCTTGAAGAAATGAAGGTACTGCAACTCAACCCAGTGGCTGTGTAGAGAGGACTCATAATGTCGACCAAAGGCACAAAAATACCCGATTGGCTAACCGTCCCGTTCGCCGGGATCACGCCGGCGCCCACGCAGGAAAAGGGGCAGGATCTCTTTCCTACCGGCAACTGGCGCGCGATTCGTCCGGTGTACCGCGATAAGTTGCCACCGTGCAACAACGCCTGCGGCACGAACGAAAAAATTCAGGGCTATCTCGACTTGGTGAAGCGCGGCAAATATCTGGACGCTTACGCTCTTATTAAAGAAGACATGCCGTTTCCCTCGGTGACGGGACGCGTGTGCTACCACCCGTGCGAGCAAGCGTGCAATCGCGGGAAGTACGACGAGGCGATTTCCATTCGCGCGGTCGAGCGCTTCCTTGGCGATCTTGGCCAGGCGCTGACGAACGATGTTGTGCAGGCAGGCAAGCCGAACGGGAAGAAAGTGGCTGTTGTGGGTTCGGGTCCGGCCGGGCATAGCGCGGCATATCAACTGGCGAGGCTGGGATACAAAGTCACGATTCTCGAAAAGTCTCCGAAAGCGGGCGGATTGAATCGCGGAGGGATTCCCGACTGGGTTCTGCCCCAGAATGTTCTCGATCGGGAGATTGAACGCCTAAAGCAGCTCGGTATCGAGATTCGCACCAACTGCGAAGTCGGCAAAGATGTCTCCTGGGACGAGCTCAAGAAAAATTACGACGCCTGCGTGCTGGCCGTCGGATTGATCGATCCAAACAGCATTCGCGCGGAAGGCGAAAACAAAGAAGGCGTGTTGTATGGGTTGCCCTTCCTCCGCGATATCGGCATGGAAACTTCGAAGGTGAAGCTGGGCGCCCGCGTGGCGGTGATCGGCGGGGGAAATACGGCAATCGATTGCGCTCGCGAAGCCTTGCGGCAAGGCGCAGTTGAAGTGACCATGATCACTGTCGAAGGCAACCAGAAAGAGATGCCGGCGGT
>JASICF010000406.1 GCA_030044775.1 Candidatus Sulfotelmatobacter sp.
ATGGTGGGATTGACCACGATGTCCTGATGAATGCGCAGTTTGATCTTGCCGATTCCGCGCTCCACCATCTCAGGCTCCGGCAGCGTCTGTTTGAAATTGCCGCCGGTCTGCCAAAGCGCGTCGATTTCGCCCCGTTCCGCGGCAAGAACCATGTGCGCGGCCGTCAGGCCTTTCCACACAGGTGGTTCGAAGCCCCAAAAATCAGGAGAAGCGAATTTCCTGGCGTTCGCCTCGGTGGCGGGGAATCCCATGACATATGCGCTCGGCTGGCCGCCCATCTCGGCGCCGCCCTGCACGCCGCTGTGGCCGCGAATGGGCATCAGTCCGGTGTGCGGCCGGCCAACATTTCCTTTGGCGAGCTGCAGGTTGACGAGGGCACGAACATTGTCAGTGCCGTAAGCGTGCTGCGTAATACCCATGCTCCAGGTAATGATCGCGTGCCGCGCCTTTCCAAAGGCCTGGGCGAAGCGATACATCTCGGCGCGCGTTTGCCCGGCGCTCCGTTCCAGCGTCTCCCAGGAAAGGCTCTTGACCTTCGCCTCCATATCAGCCCAGCCAAGGGTCCGCGCATTGATAAAGGAATGATCGAGCCAGTCGTTCTCGATCAAGTGCTTCAGCACGCCGTGGAAGAACGCAATATCGCCGCCGGGGTGAATTTGAAATACGTCGTCGGCCATCTTCGTTCCGAACAGTGCGCTTTCCATAACGGAAGGCACCCAGTAGCGCTCAAGTCCCGGTTCGAAGTACGGGTTCACGACAAATATCTTCGACCCCGCTTTTTTGGCGTAATACAGATACTTCGTGGCGACGGGTTGATTGTTCGCCAGATTCGTACCCACCAGAACAATCAGGTCGCTGCCGATCCAGTCAGAATAGGAGCAGGTTGTCGCGGCGCAGCCCACCGTTGCCATTAATCCGGCGGTCGAGGGCGCGTGGCAGATGCGGGCGCTGGTATCCACATGGTTCGTGCCGATGAAGCGCGCCACTTTCTGGTGCGCATAATAAGCTTCATTGGTGAGGCCGCGAGAGGTCATATACCACGCCAGCCGCCTGGTGTCGGTGCCTTTCAACCCATCGGCGACAATCGTGATCGCTTCGTCCCACGAAATTCGGCGAAAGCCTTTATCGCCTTTGCGCCGCACCATCGGCACCGGCAAACGTCCCAGCTTGCGCAAGCGCTTTTCGCTCTGGTGACGCAGCGGCTCAACGTCTTCGAGCAGCTTGTAATCCATTGCCGGAGCGGTGTTGAAGCGCAGCAATTGCAGCCGGATATTGCACAGATGCACGCCCTTCATCGTCCAATCATGCAAGCCCGAGGTGCCCAGGGAGCAGCCGTCGCAACAGCCACTGTTGAGAATCCGCCACGCATAACCGAGACGATCGCGGTTTTCCCACATGGCTTGCAGAATATCTTTATAGCCATTGGGATGCTGCTGGTTTACTCCGTAGGGAACGAGGCTGACCCACTGCCTGGGGTTCCACCCCTTTGATTTTGATTCGGCCGGAGCATCCACCTGGGAAGGATCGGGATGCTGAGAATCGGCGTTGCGAGCCATGGGACGGAAATCCCCTCTTACCACAAGTGGTACGTAGTATACCTCTGGTTTCGATGCCCACCCATCGGTAACCACGTTGGCGCGATATAGACCGGATGCCTTTCCTCCGGGCTTATGCCCGTCTAGCGCGGTAACTTGCCGCCCGAAACCCGCCCTCCGGCCACAGCAACTTATTTCAGCATCTGGGGTTGGAAAAGTTCAGGGCACGTACAACCTTAGATATCGCAGACTTGATCACAGCGGTAGAAAGCCGTATAAGCTAGAGAACACCCTGCAACACATCCAGATCACGAGGGAGCGTTTCATGCGTTTCGGGAAGCTTCTTGTGCTGTTCTTCGTCCCCACACTATGCTTTGCCGCGCAGGCTGACCGCATCTCCGGGCCCATCGATTCCAGCCAGAAGGTTGCTCTCCCGGGCAACGTTAATCCTCTGGCCAGGCCGGAATACGATCAGGGGCCGGTTGAACCCTCGTTTGCGCTTTCTTCCGTTACGCTGGTCATGGCGCCCTCCCCAAGTCAGCAAGCCGCGCTCGAGCAACTGCTGCAGCAGCAGCAGGATCGCACCTCGCCGAACTATCGCAAGTGGCTCACTCCCGAGCAGTACGCGGATCGTTTCGGAGTCAGCCAGAATGACATTGACAAGGTCAATGTGTGGCTCGAAACGCAGGGAATGACGGTGCTTCGGGTCGCGCGCGGGCGCAATGCCATTGTCTTCAGCGGAACGGCGGGGCAAATTCAAAGCGCATTCAGCACCGAAATTCACCGCTACAGCATCAACGGGGAAGAACACATCGCGAATGCGTTTCCGGTTTCCGTACCCTCTGCGCTAAACGGCGTCGTCACCGAAGTTCGCGGCCTTACCAATTTCCGCCTTAAGCCCATGTATGTCCGCACCCCTCGCGGTTCGGCCAGCATTCATCCTCATTACACGACAACGATCAGCGGGAATACCGAATACTTCATCGCTCCCGGCGATATCGCCACGCTTTACGACCTTAGTCCTCTATATGACGCGACCCCGACGCCGATCAACGGCACGGGGCAGAAGCTCGCAATCATCGGCCAGACCGATGTTTACCTCGCCGACCTCAACGATTTTCGTTCCGGCTTTGGGCTCTCTACGATTCCCTCAACCGGCGCCGGAGCTTGCACCACAAATTCGAGTGGAGTTGTTATCGCGCCTTGCAGTACGACCAATTTCGATTACATCCTGGTAGGAACCGATTATGGAGTTTCTACCAGCGACATAATCGAAGCCGATCTGGACCTGGAATGGTCGGGAGCCATCGCCAGCAATGCGCAGATTGTTTTTGTAAATGCGCCGATCAACTCCGGTCAGACCGCCGGCGGAGTCGACATAGCACTGGGTTACGCCATCGACAATACCGTCGCCCCCGTCATCAGCATGAGCTAC
>JASICF010000407.1 GCA_030044775.1 Candidatus Sulfotelmatobacter sp.
CATGGAATCGGTGGTCGCGCTCGGTGAACGGTTAAAACCGGATTTGACGGTGGTGGGTCCGGAGCTGCCGCTAACCATGGGCGTAGTGGATGAATTTGGGCAGCGCGGGTGGCGAGTGTTTGGGCCGACGAAGGCGGCGGCACAGCTCGAATCGAGCAAGAGTTTCGCAAAGGAATTCTTGCAGCGGCACCGGATTCCGACGGCGGCATATGCGATTTGCGATTCGATTGAAGAAGTGCGAGACGCGTTGGGACACTTCCATGCGCCGGTGGTAGTGAAGGCGGATGGATTGGCGGCGGGCAAGGGCGTGGTGATCGCGGCGAGCAAAGAAGAGGCAGCGAGCGCGGCGGCGGAAATGTTCAGCGGAAAGATGGTGGGCGCAGCGGGAACACGCGTGGTGCTGGAAGAATGTTTGAAGGGCGACGAGCTGTCGTTTCTCGTTATAAGCGACGGCGAGCGGGTAGCACCGCTGGTGGCGGCACAGGATCACAAGCGCGTGGGCGATGGGGATACGGGTCCGAACACGGGAGGGATGGGAGCGTATTCGACGGCGGGCATTATTGATGACAAGATGCGCGAGTGGCTGGTGAATCATATTGCGAGGCCGGTAGTGGCGGGAATGAAGGCGGAGGGTACGGAATATAAAGGAGTGCTGTATTGCGGACTGATGATGACGGCGAAAGGGCCGATGGTGCTGGAGTTCAACTGCAGATTTGGCGATCCGGAGACGCAACCGATTTTGATGAGGATGGAGAGCGATCTGGTGGACGCGCTGGAAGCATCGATTGACGGGAGGGTAGACGAGGTGGATTTGAGGTGGTCGAGCGATGCGGCGGTGTGCGTGGTGATGGCGTCGGGAGGGTATCCGGGGACGTTTGAGGCAGGGAAATGGATTACGGGATTGGATGAAGCGGCGAAGGTTGAAGGCGTGAAGGTGTTTCATGCGGGGACGGCGAAAAGGGATGGGAGTTTTTATACTTCTGGAGGGCGAGTGTTGGGAGTGACGGCGCGAGCCGGGTCGCTGGAGAGAGCTGTGGAGCGGGCATATGAGGCGTGCGGGAAGATTGAGTTCGATGGAGCGCATTATCGGAAGGATATTGCGGGAAGAGCGGTGAAGAGATAGGTTCCCACGTCTCACAAAAGAGGCGAGACATGGGGCACCCGCGGAGCGTCACTCCGCAGGACAGCCGAGGGCGGCTGTCCCTACATGATTTGTTGTGAATCTCACTAAACGAGGAATCATGAGCAAAACACTGGTTTCGATTGTGATGGGGAGCGATTCGGATTTGGAGATTATGCGGGAGGCGGGGAAGGCGCTCGATGAGTTTGGGATCGCGTATGAGATTGATGTAACTTCGGCGCACCGGTCGCCGGATCGCACGGCGAAGTTTGCGCGTGAGGCGGGGGCGAATGGGATACGCGTGATCATTGCGGGAGCGGGCGGGGCGGCGCATCTGGCGGGGGTGATTGCGGCGCATACGACGCTGCCGGTAATTGGCGTGCCGATTCCTTCGACGTCATTGAATGGAATGGATTCGCTGCTGGCGACGGTGCAGATGCCGGCGGGGATTCCGGTGGCGACAGTGGCCATTGGGAAACCGGGAGCGACGAATGCGGGAATTCTGGCGGCGCAGATGATCGGGCTGGGCGATGCTGCGGTTGCGAAGAAACTGGAAGTACACAAAGAAAAACTGGCGCGCGGGGTCGAGGAGAAGTCGAGGAAGCTGAAGGAATCGAAGTAAAACTTCTGCGTGAAAGTCAAAACCCCCAACCTAAAACCGCAAAAAGGCGCGATTTTAGGACGGGGCGGACGCAATCCCGAGCTTTGGGTTCGGGAGATCCCTCCGCCCACTGGAGAAGACGTGGGGGTTCGGGATGACACCGCGCTTTTATCCCCGGCTGTTGTGCTGGCGATAGGGATCCTTCGACTGCGGTTGTGCTGCGGTTGTGCTTCGCATGGCGAAGCACAATCCTCGCTCAGGATGACAGAGGTCTGAGCGCTTAAGTTTTCTGTGCAGTTCGAAGCGGTTTTCTGGCGAACGGGGCCAGGCTTTCAAGGAATTTACGAATCACATCGCGATCCTGGTCTGAGATCTCCAGGAACTTCAGGCCGACGCCAAGACCGGGCGTCTGATGAGCAACGATGGCGGTTGCAGGAACCTTAGTTTGTCCGATCCAGATCGCGACTTTTAATTTCGCTCCCGGCTGCAAGGGGAGCGGCATTTCGATGTAACAGCCGCCAAGACTGAGATCAGCAACGGTGCCCCAGAAAGAAGCTCCCGACTCGACATGAACTTCGACGGAATTCTGGCAACGATAGCGAGCATCCTTGCGCCGCTCGATGCTGCCGGGTTGGTAGTGATCGGCGGAATCGGCAGGCAGAGCGAAGTCCCAGAGAGGCTTTTCGGGGGCGATGTTCAGCAGGCCGACGTGTCCGGCTTGAGCGGAACCGGCAGCGCCGATCCATTTCACACGGAAATGGACGCGATTGTTGGCGTAAGTGAGGCCGACAATTTCATCGATGTTGAGCCGGGATTGAACACCGGTTATTTCGGCGCCCGAGCGGCTCACGCAAACGGTTTGAGCCTTCTCGGAAAAAACCTGGCCTTGACTGTCCGTGCCGAAGATACGCACCGGCACTTGAATTTGCTTGCGGGGCTGGCTGCGCCTGCCCATCGTTCGAACCTCGCTCGAGTTCAGGGTCGGGAGATTGCGGAACCATAGTACAGGAATATCCAGCTGCGGTTATGCACGCTGACCCGAATTAGCCAACCGCCGCTGCGCCGCCTTTGCCCTGACGCCAGCCGCTCATTTATACTCGAAATTTGTCCTAAGAATGTCGAGGCGATCAGGAGCAGCAATCTTTCATGCCTAAGCGTACGTTCCAACCTAACCGGCGCAAGCGAAGCAAAAAACATGGGTTTCGCACGCGCATGAAGACCCAGGGCGGCCAGAAGGTGCTTTCCCGCCGCCGCGCCAAAGGGCGCAAGCGGGTATCCGTGAAGCCGGGTTTCCGCGAGTAGTTTACTTGGCGCCGCGCGTTTCTACCGTCGAGACGATCAGCTGTTTGCGGCTTCAGAACGTAGAAGCCCGGGGTGCGAGGAATTCGGCCGAATTCTGTCATGCCGCCAAAGAACGCAGGACGATTCCCGCGCAGCGCGCGGCTTTTGCGCCATGCCGACTTCGAGAGGGTTTACCGGGACGGGCGGCGGCATTTTTCTGCCTCGATGACGGTTTTTTACCTGCCTCGGGCAACGGGTACGCGGACCGGAAAGCCCGCCGGGCATGCCCAGGGGTTGCGGGTGGGTTTTACGGTAGGTCGGGCGCTGGGGGGAGCGGTTGAACGCAACCGCATGAAGCGGCGCTTGCGGGAGGCGGTTCGCATGTCGCTGCCGGTGAGCGGAGTGGCGGCCGATGTGGTGATCAACCCGAAGAAGAGCCTGCTGAAGATCGACTTTCAGGAAGTGCTGGCGGAGATCAGGCGGGCGGTAGGAGTGGTCGAAAAGAAGCTGTCGCAAAGTTCGCCCGGGATTGCGGAAGGTAAAGCAAACGCAGGAACGCAAGAGCGGAAAGCCGATTTGTGAAGAGCTGGGGAAAATTCGTGGCGCTGCTATTACTGCGCGGCTACAAGCTGGCCATTTCACCATTGCTGCCGGGGGCGTGCCGCTACGTGCCGACCTGCTCGGAATACGCGATGGAGGCGGTAGAACGGTACGGAGCCTTGCGGGGAGGGGGGATGGCGTTTGCCAGAATCATGCGCTGCCATCCGTTGGGGGGAAGCGGATACGATCCGGTAGTGAAGCGGCCGAGCGAAACGAAGTGCTAAGCGGTCTGGGTTAGAGAAAGTTGCACGGTAAGCAAACTTTGCCTGAATATCAAAATCCTCAACAAGAACCGGGCTCGGAGCGGAGACTTCTGCTGGTCTTCCTGCTGACGTTTATCGTCCTGATTTTCACCGAGCCGTTGATAAAAAAATACGGGCCGCAGCCTCCGGCGGAGACGCATCCGAAGCAGGCAGTGCCGGCGCAGAACGCAACCACTTCTCCGATTCCGGCTGCGATTGCGGCGCCGGCGACTCCGCCTCCGGTCGAAGCTAAACAAGCTGCCGCGGAGAGCGAGACGGTGATCGACAGCGGTCTTTACCGCATCACGTTCACCAATCGCGGG